>JAUWTR010000315.1 GCA_030614645.1 Candidatus Aminicenantota bacterium | reverse complement strand
GCCCTCACTCCCATGGAACTCATCCCTGCTCTAAAAAAGTCCTGGCTTTTCCTTTTAGCCGTTTTAATTCTCTTTGGCCTCCAGCCATCAGGGATTCTTTTCAAAGACGCTGCAATTGGAGGATTCCCTTTTTTATTGCTGGGGGCAGGTGCCCTGCTGGTGGGAGCATTTTTTACGCCGATACTGCTTCCTTTTATTCCTTTCCGGTCATTTGCCCTAAAGGGCTACAGTATGGGAGTTGCCTTTTTGGTTGCATTTCTTCCTACACTTATGCGCTCTCTTGATAAAAACTTTTATCTTCTCTGCGCTGTTTTCCTATTTTTTCCTGCCTTGAGTTCCTTCCTCGCCTTGAATTTTACAGGGTCAACCACATTTACAAATATATCCGGAGTCAAAAAGGAACTACGAATCGGCATCCCCATCTACATCACCCTATCTGTCTTATCCGTGGTGTTTATTGTCCTATACAAAATCAATACTTGGAAGATTTTATGAAATACTTGACCGGTGTAGTAACCCTTGAATATTTCCCGGAGAAATGTACCGGATGCCAGCGCTGCGTTGAAGTCTGCCCACGAAATGTCTTTTTTATCCAGAATAAAAAAGCCCGTCTCATCGACCTGGACAACTGTATTGAATGCGGAGCCTGTGCTAACAATTGTGAATTCGAAGCGATTAAAGTCAATGCCGGAGTCGGCTGTGCAGCTGCAATCCTGAACAGCCTGATCCAAGGAGGTGCGCCTTGCTGTGGAAAAGGCGATTCCGGTAGTAGTTGTTGCGGTTAGATGAAAAAAGGCATTCAGAAAATATACACAGAAGTCGCTCCTACATATGAACTGGCAAACCATGTTCTTACATTCGGTATGGATATAATCTGGAGAAAACGCACTGCCCGGGAAGCAAAAAGGCTAGGCGGTAACCGCTGGATGGATATATGCAGCGGAACAGGTGAATTAGCCAGAAATATGGCAGCTCTTGCAACTTCGGCAGGCGATAAACTAGAGCTTCATGTAGTAGACGGAAGCCTCTCCATGATCCTTCTTGCCAAAAACAAAAAACATATGCACAAAGTTAAATTCACTTTAGCAGATGCAGGCCATCTCCCTTTTCCTGATAAAAGCTTTGACCTTATTGCCATCTCTTTTGCCACCCGCAATCTAAATCCAAATCCCGAAACTTTGCTTTTCTATCTTAAGGAATTCTTCCGCGTCCTAAAACCAAGAGGAAACTTTCTTAATCTGGAAACCAGCCAGCCTCCCTTGGGGATTATAAGGAAGCTCTATCATTTATATATCCGCCTTATTGTAAGACCTGTAGGAAATATAATTTCTAGTTCAAATGCCGGATACAAATACCTCTCATACACTATGCCGCGCTTCTATGATGCTCAAGGATTCTCTTCCCTCTGCTTTAAAGCAGGATTCACCAAGGTAAGAAGCCGCATGCTGTTTATGGGAGTTGCTGCCATTCATGTAGCAAAAAAGAGCACCTAACCTGGATTATTCAGGGAAGCACAATGTATTAAATGTCAGTGCTGCTGATGTGATATAATAAAAAAAATAATATATGGATTTATTAAAATAGAAATATGAGTATAAAAAAGAATCTAGTCCCATGAGATATGGATTTATAAAATCAGGATTGGATGCCCACACACTTGGGATAAGTTTACTCACCCAGCTTCTTGAGGGCTGTGGTTTTAAGGTTTATCAATCTGACATTGCTATATCCGAAGCAATAGACAACCTAGAAAATATTCATTCTTTTGAGATGTTTAAAAGATGGATTATTCAGAATAAGATCACACATTTAGGCTTCAGTTACAGGCTGGACCCGAAACAAGGATTGGAAACGTTTGGAAATCTTGTCTATAAAATAAAAAATGATTCCCTCCTCTCCAGGAAAAAAAATGAATATATTCAAAAGATCTATTTTGCCGGACTGCCTGAATCTTGTGAGTTAATAGAAAAAGAATTTGGAAAAGAATATGAGACATTTAGAGGAGATGAAACACCTGTTGAAACACTAAAAAAGTTGGATGTTCCGGATGAACTGATCCCAAAATCAATCCGAGAGAATTCAGTCTATGATGAATTACGTTTTTCTTTTGGGGAAAAATTAATTAACGAAGAAAAGCAGCTTCAGATACATCCATTTGAAAGCTATCAATATAAATACTTTGGTACTGTAAAGGATCATTTGATATTACGTTTAAGCCATGCAAAAAAAAAGAATCAATTACCTTTGACCAGAGTACATGTCGGCCCCTATTTAAAGGAGCGCGAGAAGGCACTGGCAATGTTTTCCGATTGGTTGAAAAAACTTTCAAAGAGCCAGTTTCTGGACATTGTCTCTGTTGGATCTTCTCAATTGAGCCAGTCAAAATTTGGGGAGGATTGGAGTGAACTTCCAAACGGCGGCGGAGTCCCTTTTAACAGTGAATTTGAACTCAAGGCAATACGGGAAGATGCTGTTCCCATGCTGGTAAGAGCTTATTCCGGCACAAAAAATGTCGCTCGAATTGCTGAAATTCTTGAAGAAAATTTGAATATGGCCTGGCATGCACTTTCCTTATGGTGGTTTAACCGGATCGATGGAAGAGGTCCTTTAAATGTACGGCAGAACTTGTCAGAACATATAGAAGCTCTCAAATACATCGCCAAAGTCAGAAAACCATATGAACCAAACATTCCGCATCACTTTGCATTTAGGGGAACTGATGATGTGAGTTATATTGTGTCTGCTTATCTGGCAGCGAAAACAGCCAAGCAGATCGGAATTAAATATTTAGTCTTACAAAACATGCTGAATACACCCAAATCGACCTGGGGGGTAAGAGACCTGGCCAAATCTCGAGCGCTGTTGAGGATAGTAAAAAATCTTGAAGATAAGAGTTTTAAGGTTATCTTTCAGCCCAGAGCCGGATTGGACTATTTTTCCCCTGATATAAATAAAGCTAAAATTCAACTTGCTGCTGTTACTGCTTTGATGGCGGATATTGAGCCTGAGGTAAAATACAGCCCGGAAATTATTCATGTTGTAAGCTATTCCGAAGCATTCTTTATGGCGAGCCCTGATAGTATCAAGGACAGCAGTCAACTAACCAGAGCTGCTGAGAAGCACGCTTCTGAATTCCGTACAAAGTATTCTATTAACCAGATTATATCGAGCAAAGAACGTCTAGCT
>JAUWTR010000347.1 GCA_030614645.1 Candidatus Aminicenantota bacterium | reverse complement strand
CATGTATATAACAGCCTCGGCAAGGGCAAGCTCTCCTTCAGGAGATCCAATAAAATCATAGGCATTTTTTGCATCCATTACAATCCTCAACGCATTTGGGTCGGCAAGGCCTATATCTTCCGAGGCAAACCGCACCAATCTTCGAGCTATATAGAGGCAGTCCTCTCCGGCAGAAACCATCCTTGCCAGCCAATAAAGGGCAGCATCTACATCACTGTTTCTCAGGCTTTTATGCAGTGCGGATATGAGATTAAAATGTTCTTCGCCCTTTTTATCGTAAAGCAGAATACGTTTCTGGAGAGCCTCTTTAACTTCAGCAGGTGTAATCCTGCCTTTAATTGCAAGGTTTGCAGAAATTTCCAATGTATTTAAAGCACGCCGAGCGTCACCATTGGCATAATCAATGATATTTTGGAGGACCTGATCTTCTATTTTTATATTAAGCTTTCCCAAGCCTTTTTCCTTATCCTGAGATGCCTCCCTGATAATATTCTTAAGAGTATCATCTGATAATGGGTTTAGGACAAGAACCTTGGTACGGGAAAGCAAAGGAGCAATAACTTCAAAAGAAGGGTTTTCTGTAGTAGAGCCGAATAAAATTATATCCCCTCTTTCAACATAGGGTAAAAAAGCAGCCTGCTGGGCTTTATTAAAACGGTGTATCTCATCGATAAAAATTACTGTTGGCTGTTCATACATTTTTTTGTGATCTTCAGCTTTAGACATTACTTTTTTTATTTCCTTAATACCGGAAAGCATTGCGCTGAAAAATAAGCATGGAAAATCAAAACGGTCAGCTAATATATATCCTAAAGTCGTCTTTCCTGAACCTGGAGGACCCCAAAAGATCAAGGAGATCAATTGTTCCGACTTAATAAGACGGGAAAGTATCTTCCCCTCTCCTAGCAGGTGTTCCTGCCCGTAGAACTGTTCAAGGGATTTAGGCCTCATCCTTTCAGCCAAAGGAGTATGTTTAGTTATTTTATCAGGATTCATATTTTTTCATTATATCAGATATTTAATCCAACCTTAATAATTAATTCACCAGGAGTTCCCCCATTTTTTCTAAGCTTCTGAGCCTTAAGCAAGAATCAGGTCAGTTGATACAAAAACACGCGAATTTTCCCCAGCGTGGAAAATCCGCTCGGATACAGTCTTCACTCTCTTCTCCTTAAAGGAGAAGAACCATGCCCGCTCATCCTTGCTCACGGTTTTCTTAATCAATTGACCTGATTCTTGCTTGCAGAGCTTCGATTCACAAAAAAATTGGGGGAACTCCTGCTACATCATATATTGACGAAAGTATTTATTCCATGGTAAGGTTATCTGGGTTTTATGGAACATTAAACTATAAAATTAAATGAGTAAGACACAAAAGAATAATATTCCGGATAAACTTGTTTTTACTCTAAAGGAAATCTCCCGTTTGACAGATCTTGAATCAAAAACAATAGAATCTTGGGAAAATGAATTTTATTTCCTCAATGCCGGCCAGACACGTTCCGGAAATAAGATCTTTAGAAAAAAAGACCTGTCAATAATAATCCGCATAAAAGAACTGCTGGACAGCAAGGATTTTACTTTAGCCGGAGCAAAAAGAAAGATAGAGCAAGAATTTGGAATCATAGGTTCTGCTCCCGTCCACCCTGAGCGTCTGAAGAAAACCCTCTTCCAGATTAAAAACCAACTCAAAAGCATCATCACAGAGCTGGAAAAATAAAACAATAAAACATTTTCCTTTTGTTATATTCAGTTTCTCTGCTATAATGACCATCCTTACAGTCGGGACGTGGCGCAGCCTGGTAGCGCACACGCTTGGGGTGCGTGGGGTCAGCGGTTCAAATCCGCTCGTCCCGACCAGTTTTCATTATTACTCCCTATTAAATATGGTAGCGTTGTTTTCGATTCTCCACTAACTATTTTTCAGAGTATTTGTTTACCTTTATATTTATATATTTTATACTCTCTAAACATGACCTTAATTAATAAATCGCAAAAAACCAAACCTCTCATCCTGCTCACCAATGATGATGGTTTTTATGCAGAGGGCATAAATATTTTATTCAATAAGCTCCAACCGCTGGGACAAATTTATATCGTAGCCCCGGACAGGGAAAGAAGCGCCACCTCTCAGGCGCTTACCCTCCACAACCCCTTACGAGTAAAAACCATCCAGGAAAATATCTTTGCAGTAGACGGAACCCCTGCAGACTGTATATACCTGGCCGTACAGCATCTACTTCCCCGTAAGCCTGACATGATAATTTCAGGGATCAATCCCGGCCCCAACCTGGGCCAGCAGGACATTTCCTATTCCGGAACTGTGGCAGGTGCTGTACAGGGAACTTTCCTGCAGATTCCCTCATTTGCTGTTTCCTCCCTTCCGGACGTACACGGGAAACCTTCATTTAGATTCTCCGCCTCAATAGTATTTTCCTTAGCAAAGCTTCTATTAAGCAAACCGCTTCCTCCGGGAATCACCCTGAATCTAAACATACCGTATCCACCGGTTAAAGGCATAAAAATTGCAAAATTGGGACAAAAAAGATACAACCCTGAAATAGAAGTGAAAAAAGATCCAAGACATAGAGACTATTATTGGATCGGAACCGGAACACCCAAAGCAATCGGTGATAAAGAAAGTGATGTTATGATCATAAAAGAGGGATATATCTCAATAACACCTCTCCACCGTGATCTCACCGATTACAAGGCGCTCTCTCTTGTTGAGTTAAAAAATATATTTTTGAATATAAACAATGAAATATCTAAGAAAACTGTATAATTGGGTACTCCACTGGGCCGAAACTCCTTATGGCCCGCTTGCTCTTTTTATCCTTGCTTTTGTGGAAAGCTCTTTTTTCCCGATCCCCCCGGATGCCTTATTAATAGCATTGTGCCT
>JAUWTR010000174.1 GCA_030614645.1 Candidatus Aminicenantota bacterium | reverse complement strand
TTATCATCCAAAGGCTCCCCAATGGGATTGACTACCCGGCCGACCATTGCTTCCCCGGAAGGAACCTGCATGATCTTATGGGTCCTTTTTACAATGTAACCTTCTTTGATCAGATGGCTCTCTGCTAAAAGAACCACGCCTACACTGTCATCTTCTAAATTTAATGCCAGGCCAAATACATTATTGGGAAGTTCCACAAGTTCATTAGCCATTACTCGGTCAAGGCCATAGACGCGAGCAATCCCGTCTCCCACAGAGATCACAGTCCCTACCTCTTTAATATCAATATCAGTCTGGTACCCTTCTATCTGGTGTTGAATAATCTTGCTTATCTCAGCCGCTTTTATTTCCATTTTATTGCCTACCCTTTAATAATTTGTTCCCGGAGTCTTTCCAAATCTCCTTTGATTGAAACATCATAAACAATATTTCCTTTTCGCAGCGAAATCCCTCCTATCAAGGAGGGATCTTTTTCATACTTTAAGGCCACAGGCTTATTTTCAATATGTTCCAATTTATCCTGAAGATTCTTTGCTTGTGAATCTGTCAGGGGAACCACTGATAAGACTTCATAGGTCACGATCCCTTTCTCCTCATTCCATAAATCAGGCAGAAACTCTATTATCCCGGACAAAAGCTCAAGCCTGTCATTTTCAATAAGCAGCAAAATAAAACGGGTTGTCTTCTGCTGCATGGAACTTTTTGAAAGAATTCCCTCTGCTATCTTTTTCTTTCTTGAAACAGGGAGAAGTGGCCTTGTAAGAAGATTATATAGTTTTTCCCGGGCTGCCAGGAGGTTTGAAAATTCTTTTAATTCCCGGTATATAATCCCATACTCCTTCTCGCCCTTAAGCGTACTTAACAACCCGTGGGTATATCTCTTAATCAATACTTGATTTTTCATAAATATCTTCAAGCCTTTCAATTGATTTATCTATCAATAGTTTATGGTCTTTATTTGTAATTTTTTCTATGATGCTCTTTTCTGCCTGACGCATTGCCAGTCCGGCAGCATATTCCTTGAGCTCTCTGATCCCGAGCTTTGAAATAACCTCAATTTCCTGCCGGGCCAACTGTTTAAGGCGTTCCATTTCCTGCCGGGCTGATTTAATAATCCGTTCTTCCTCAGCTTTACCTTCTGATTCAGCCTCCTTTAGCATCCGGGCCGTCTCAACCTCCAGCTCTTTTAAACGGGCCTGTGTTTTTTTAAGCTTTGCCTCTGCATCCTGCCTGCTTGAACCTGCTTCTTTGATAGTCTGCTCTATTGTTTTACCCCGCTCAGCAAGGAATTTACGGGCTGGTTTGTAAAGCAAAAAAGTCAATCCTCCAAAGAGGATAATAAAGTTCACAACCTTTCCTGCAAATGCCATAGGGTCTTCTTTGTGCTGCCCTTCTTCAGTCGACATAAAAAGAAAAAAAGGAAGCACAAGCAGGATAATCCAAATACGCTTTTTATATGTCATATCTTTAAAAGCCTTTGCTCGATCTTTTCCGCAAGCACCCGGCTTTCTGATTTAATCTCAGCCTTTAGGGAATCAAGCTGTTCATTTAATTCCTTTCTTGCCTGCTCTATCTGAGCTTTGCATTCTCCGGACACTTCAGTCAGCATACGTTCCTTTTCCTTTCCAGCTTCTTTTTCAAATTTTTCGCGGGCTTTATACGCAGAAGCCCGAGCAGATCTGATATCCTCTTCGATTTTCCGGATCATCTCTTCATACTTCTCCACAGCTTCTTCCCCTGCTTTTCGGTCCTTTTTTATACCTTTATCTCGCTTCCTCATGACTTTCCGAACTGGATTAAAAAATATTTTTGTCAGAATGATAAGGAGGACCCAAATAAGTATAAATACAACAATAAGGTTGCTGTCAACTGAAAGCATGATAATTTATTATAAATATCCAGAGAAAATTAAAAAAAAATGTACCATTTTTCTCTAAAAATTGCAAGCTAGTATTAGCAGCTGGAGTTCCTTGATTCTTTTACAACTTTTCCCTTTAAACTCTGTGTATTAAGTTAACCTGAAACGCTTTTTTATCTCCCCAACTAAAAAAAGCGATCCAGTAACAATAATAGCTCCTTCGATCCCGGCAATTTCAACTGCCCTCTGCACTGCAGTCTTCGGATCAGGTTCTAGCAGGATGCGGTCCTGAAACCCAGAAGCACACTGCCTGATCTCCTCAGGAGAAGCCGCCCTAAAATAAGGAAATCGAGTTAAAATAACCTTCCGTGCTAAAGGGAATAATATTCTAGCCAGGCATTCAATATCTTTATCTCGCATAACTGCAAAAACGATTACAATTGGCGAAGGAATATTTTCCTTTATATACTCCTGCAAAACCTCGGCACTTTCCTTATTATGGGCTCCATCGAGATAAATTAAAGGTTTTCTAGAAATAATCTCAAGCCGACCTTCCCACTGAGTAGATTCAATTCCCCTGATTATGGCAGCTTTATTCAATTTGTTCCAAACTTGGCTAAGTTGAACTGCTGCTGCAATAGCTACTGCAGCATTTTTCCCTTGATGTACACCAAGAAGAGAGGGAGAATATCGGAAGACATATTTACCGACCTTATATAGATAGGTGTGTTTTTTCTCCTCTTCCTCTTGCCTGAAACAACAAGCCAGGTCAAAGACTCCAAAAAATGAAGAGTTAGATGCTGCCGCTTTATTCCGGATCACATCATAAGCTTCCTCCTTTTCTACACCACAAACGATCGGAATACCTGATTTAATGATCCCTGCTTTCTCGGCAGCTATCTCTTTTAAAGTGTTCCCTAAAAATATTTGATGCTCAGGTGAAATTGTAGTGATCACTGCTAATTTCGGGACAACAACGTTAGTAGCATCAAAACGCCCTCCCATTCCAACTTCCAATACTGCTATATCAATATTTTTTTCAAAAAAATAAAGCAGCGCTAGACAGGTCAGTATTTCAAAATGAGTGGGGTGGGAAGCTATTTTTTTTGAAGCTGAGAGCTCATCAATCACCAGCCTCAGCCTGGACAACAGCCGGCAGAAGTCAAAACGAGAGATTAGATCTTCTCCAACCCTAATCCTTTCTTCGTATCTTACAAGGTGAGGTGAAGTATAAAGACCGGTCTTGTAATCATGGAGGGAAAAAATCCTGGCCAGCATAGCACAAACAGACCCTTTTCCATTAGAACCTGCAACAAGTACTGAAGGATATTTTTTTTGAGGGTCATCCAATGCTGCAAGAAGGGTTTGCACATTATTTAGACCTAATTTGACCCCTAAGGCCTGAATGCGCTTAAGATATTCTAAACACTCTTTATAATCTTTCAAGATTCAGGTTCGATAACGGTTAAGAAAGAGGTGAAGGCTCCGGATAAGATAATCACGTAGGTCTTTTCGCTCTACAACGGCATCCAGCATTCCATGTTCAAGTAAAAATTCCGAACGTTGAAAACCTTTAGGAAGCTTCTCTTTTATTGTCTGTTCAATAACTCGGGGCCCGGCAAATCCAATAAGCGCATTTGGCTCGGCAATATTAATATCTCCCAGCATAGCATAACTGGCCGTAGTGCCTCCGGTAGTTGGATTTGTAATAATAGAGATATAAGGAATACCGATCTCTTCAAGTCGAGCAATAGCGGCAGATGTTTTCATAAGCTGCATAAGAGAAATAACTCCTTCCTGCATACGCGCTCCTCCGGAGCAGGAAATGATCAAAATAGGAAGTCTTTCTTTAAAAGCACGCTCCAGAGCACGCGTGATTTTCTCTCCCACAACAGAACCCATACTCCCCCCCATAAATGCAAAATCCATAGCAGATATCAGGACCTTAATATTCCCCATAGTCCCAACAGCATTTAATACAGCATCAGAGAGAGAGGTCTTATCCATATATTGCACTAGTCGGTCTGAATATTTCTTGGAATCCTCAAACATAAGGGGGTCAAGCGGCTTGATGTTTTCATCATAAAGCTCATACTTGCCTTCGTCAAAAAACATGTTAAGGCGGACCTGGG
Organism: Candidatus Aminicenantota bacterium; assembly: GCA_030614645.1. GTDB lineage: Bacteria > Acidobacteriota > Aminicenantia > Aminicenantales > Aminicenantaceae > JAUVXM01. The sequence continues at coordinate 969 of JAUWTR010000174.1, read as the reverse complement.
AAGATAAGCGAAAATGAAAATTGCACGCAGGGCAAACAGAAAGGTTGTCAATGATATCCTGTTTATATTGGATGCGGCGGCAATTATTGCAGCGTGTCCACATTTTACTCATAACTTTTCCTTTAGGGGATTAATTCCTTTTTTTGGAAGAATCTTTCTTTGGGATCATTTCTGAGATCATTGCTATAACCGAAGCAGGATCCGGGAGCTCCTCCTTGACATCGATTTCATCATGGAGAAGATTTTTGATCGAACTTACCAATTTTTCCTTATCATAAGGCTTTTCAAAATAATCAGCAGCACCAAAGGACCTTATTGCTTCATTTTTATACTGGGGCCCTTTGTATAATCCGGTAACGATCACAACTGGAACAGCACCTTTTGTTTCACTATAGATTTTTTGGGTGAGATCAAATCCATGCAGCTTAGGCAGCATCGCTTCTATTAACATCAAGTCAGGATTTTCCTTTTTATAAAGATCATAAGCAGCCTGACCATCCGCCGCCTTAATAATCTGGAATCCATGAGAAGTGAAAAGTTCTGTTAGCTTATCCAGACTTTTTTTATCATAATCTACTATTAATATTTTTCTTTTAGCCATAATTATATATTATTATTTAAATTGTAGAGAATTAACATTATCATGTCAATCCCACATAACTTCGGAGTTCCCCCAATTTATTATAAACATCTGAACATTAAGCAAGAATCAGGTTAGTTGATACGAAAACACGCGTATTTTCCCCAGCGTGGAAAATCCGCTCGGATACAGTCTTCGCTCTCTTCTCCTTACAGGAGAAGAACCATGCCCGCTCATCCTTGCCAACGGCTTTCTTAATCATCCTGAATCATTCATAAAAATTGCCAATACCCTATTCAAAAAAAACAACAACTTATTTTATCATCGGCACTTTTTACCCTCCGGGCGAGCCGATCTCACTGCACCTGCTTCGTTACAGGGCATTCGCG
>JAUWTR010000032.1 GCA_030614645.1 Candidatus Aminicenantota bacterium | reverse complement strand
GAAGGTTTTCGTAGTTTCAAAATTACCTCGGTTTGTAATAAATGATTGTATGCAACTTGAATTCCCTGTTCTGAAGAAATTTTATTAATTTCTCCAGAAAAATATGCAACAGCTTCAGAGGAACGGTTTATCTTTATATCCCTAATGATATTAATAATTCTCTTGTTATTCTTTTTGCTCATTTATTTACTCTATTTATCGGTCTGTTTATTATATTTTTAAGCATTTTATTTTCACCTGAGCTATTCATAAAAATGTCGATGTATCTACTACAACCTAGATTTGTGAATAATTCTGGTTATTTGGCCAATGATTGACAATTTTGTTTTTTTTATGTTTAGGATTCAGATATCAGTTTTTTTTAATTTAATAATCATGATAGCCAAGCTCTTGTTAGAATCAGCGAATCTTTCTAGCATTTGACTTATTATTTCCTTATTCTGCCTTGAATTTTGAAATAAAACAAGGGGTTGTTGGTTTACATGTGTTTGTTTTTTAAAAATTTTATTGAGATAGATCTCAATAAGTTTCAATATGAATCGTTTTATTAGAACAATTGGTTTGCCAAGTATTTTTCTGTGGGAAGTGATGAATTTTAAATCAAACTCTAATTTAGGATATTTTTTAGAGAACCATTCTTGAATATATGATTCGAATTCCATTTCAGAGAGTTCCATTAAATCGACCCGAAATTCCTTATCGATATCTTTATTGATTAATTTTTCTATATCATAAATATCTTTTTTCCTTCTGAAAATATCATCCTTTAACCGCTGTATCTCTTTTGCAATTTTATCTTCCATTTCGGATATTTTTTAAAATGATGAAAATAAACCCTGTTCGATTGTTGAAGCAGGTGGCTTATTTTCCTGCAGTTTTGATTTTATAGCTGATTTATCTTTATTTCAAGAAAAATATATGGTATGTAAGCATTTCCAAACCCGATATTGCCTATCTTGATATCGTGTATACTTTTTTGGTCAGCCCGGATTTGGAAATGCTTTCTTGTAGGATTGACACGAAATTGACAATCTTATCTCTTAGTATTAAATTGATGAGAAGTAATAGTGATGAGAATATTAGTAATATCCAACTTTTATCCCCCCCATCATCAAAGTGGATATGAGGTAGGTTGCCGAGAGATCGTTGAATCTCTGAAAGCTCGAGGCCACAATATTAGGGTCCTCACGAGTACCTATGGCATAGGAGAGCGAAGAATCGAGGGTCATGTGTACCGATGGCTAAGAGCTTGTTTAAGGGAGACTTTGGCGTGGCGGTCTGTTGTGATCAAAGAAGTCATCAATCAGACAGCATTCAAAGAACTTTGTTTAGATTTTCAGCCTGAGATAGTTTTTATATTTAATCTTTCAAACATTTCCATCTCGCTTGGCACGATGGCCCAGGAAATCGGGTTGCCTACTTGTTATTATATTTCTGATAATTGGTTTATCACAAAGGAAAAGGACCATTGGTATCAAATATGGTCAAATGGAAAAAGCGGCTGTGATGTGCTCCCGTATTTTAGCCGCAAATTTAAACTTCTAACTCCTTCGAATCATTTAAACTTTAAAAACCTTATATTTACAAACAGAAACCTTAAGAATATTTCTGGGCAATTAAGTAAACTTGAAACCTATACTGCCATTATTCCCTGGGGAATTGACAATGATTATTTCTCCTACAAAGAATCCCAAGGGCAAAAGCCAAACCGCTTGCTTTATGTAGGAAAGATAAAACCAAATAAAAACCTCGATACAGCAATCAAAGCTCTTGGAATTTTAAAACGAGATTACGACTGCGATGATATGTCTTTAAATCTAGTTGGAAAAAAATCTTCAACAGATTATGTTTCTTATCTGCGGAATTTAGCGGCAAAATATGGAGTTTTGGAAAAAATTTACTTTTCCGACTTTAACTCACGTAAAAATATGAAGGATCTTTATCAAACACATGATATTTTTATTTTTACCTCTGTATGTGAGGATTCTTCGAGTATTGCCATTTTAGAAGCCATGTCTTGTGGATTGCCTGTTGTCAGTTCAGCAATAGAAAGCCTATCGGATGTCCTTAAAGATGAATATGATGCCTTGGTTTTTCCCAAAGAGAATCCAAAACTTTGTGCAACACAAATCCTGAGATTTGTTAAGGATCCCTTGTTTTTCAAATCAATACGCAGGAATGCCAGGAATACGATAGAAGAGAGATTCTGTCTGGAGAAATCCGCCATTTCCGTCGAAGAAGAATTGAAAAGAGTCCTGAAAAGAGAGAAAAGAGATCGCACCTTTATTGCTTTTAAGGAACGCTATCTAGAGAAGGGAACTTGCAAAACAGAAACAATTGATGAATGTGTTAGGCGGGCAAAAAAGTGGCTGAAATTTGGGAGATTGTTTTTATTGGAAAAAAAAATACTGAAACCACGATTCTATATGCGGATATTGAAAAAAGTTGTAAAAAAAATTACCTCGTTGACCACTCTGCAAATTTTTTCTCTTTTATATAAAATTTTCCTTATGCTGGTTGGTCGGAGCAGTAATAGTTCCAAAATAAATGTAAAGAATCTCAAAAATATATTGGTTATTCAAATGGTAGATATCGGGGATGTCATACTGTCAAGCCCATTTCTTCGGGAACTCAGAAGAAATATGCCATGTGCTCGGATCGTGCTTGTTGTCCAACCCAACATGATAAATTTAGTTGAAAAATGTCCTTATGTTGATGAAGTGCTTTTTTTTAATTGGCGTTCTATTAAAAATTATAAGACAGCATTTCATGGTCACATAGTGTGGTGGTTTCAAACTATTTTGCTTACTGTTCGAAATCTTTGGAAGTATCATTTTGACCTTGCCATTTCACTTCATTGGAATAATGATCCAAACCTTGCAGCTTCAATTATACTTATGTTTACCAGTGGAGCTCCTCAACGTATAGCCTATTTGGATGAACATGATGGAAAGAGACGCCATGAACTAATGGATTTGAGTCGTTTGATAACCCATGGTCCTTTCAGGAGTTTTCCAAAACATGAGAGTGAACTCCAACTGGATATTTTACGGTTCTTAGGAATAAATTCTATCGACAACAGTGTGGAGGTGTGGACTACCGAAGAAGATGAAGGTTTTATGCGCCAAGTTCTGGAACGATACAACTTATCAGATTCTAACATATGTATTGCAATTGCTCCTGGTTCACGTTGGGCTTACCGCCGCTGGCCTGCAAGCCGCTTCATCGAGCTGGGTAAATGGTTACAGGAAAAATATGAAGCTTATATATTAATTTTAGCAGGGAAAAGTGAACTTAGCTTAGGAGCTCTAATAGAAAAGGAATTAAAAAAAGACCGCACAATAAATCTCACTGGTAAAACCACTTTACGAGAAATGGCTTCAGTACTAAGATCGTGTAAACTATTTATTGGAAATGATTCCGGGCCAATGCATATGGCTGCTGCTGTTGGTGTCCCAGTCGTAGGATTGTTTAGCTCAGGGGAGTATGAGCGGTTTATACCATGGGGAACAGATCATGAAGTCATCCGTTTAGGACTTTCATGCAATCCATGTTCTGAAAATTGTAAATTTGAGGAGGCGCGCTGTATTTTGGGGATCACAGTAAGTCAAGTGAAAAAGGTATTAATCAAAAAACTTAAGCTTATTCAAAGAAACAATAGAGTCAAAGGTTTTTCACAATAAATGGTGGCAGCTGCGGCTTATTTTAAGGTATCATATGCTCTCTTATTGTCATCTGTATTAATAATGAGAAGAGCTTTTCCAGTTCCTGATGATGATATATAACAGTATTTAATATCGATTACAGAATTTCCCAAAAGGGCTCCGATTTCGGCTCCGGCCCCAATGCGGTCACTCAGCATAACTGTAATGACAGAATTTGCTTTTACTTCATACCCTAACGATTTTAAACATTTGCTTGCTTTTTTATTGTCTGTAGTTATTAAAAGAAAGATTCCTTTATCTTTTTCTGTATATACATTAAGTGCTAAAAGATTTATTCCGGAATTCGCCAAAGTACCAAGGATTCTTCCAAGTATGCCAGGTTCATTGGGTGTTGTAATATGTAATTCAGTTTTGATCTTCACATTATGCAATGTCTTTTCTCCGATCTGATATTTATTTCCTAGTACTGTTTACAAAACATAAAATACAAAAATAGTATTGAAATTAATTAATTATTATAACAGAAAATGAGATATAATTCCAAAATAAAAACTGATTTATTTACTATTTTCAATTTTCTAAGTATCATTCATACATATCGTCATTATTTATGAATAGTTCAGAATAACCTGAATTATTCACTTTTTGATTAAGAAAGTATGAAAAAAAGAAAAATTAAGGTTGCCATAATAGACAATTCAATTAATCCGGAGATATATTCTCCTGTACAACACTGGAGTAAATATCTAAACGTTGAATGGGAAACATTTTCTGCTAAAAATGGAATGTTTCCTGACCTGTCTGAAGGATACACTCATTTGATTCTGACAGGGTCAGAAGCTTCGATTATAGAAAGAGATCATTGGGTTTATCAGGAGGTTGAGTATGTCAGGGAAGCGGCTGCTAAGAATTTACCAGTTTTGGGAAGTTGTTATGGACATCAGCTTCTTGCTATCGCCTTGGCGGGCTATAAAAATGTATGTAGGTGTAAGAAGCCTGAAATTGGCTGGATCCCGATTAAAATAAGGATGAACAATCCTTTATTGGGGCCCAGAGGTGTTTTTTATGCGTATACTCTTCATTTTGATGAAGTCATAGATCTAGATAATAAGTTTGAAGTTTTAGCGTCAACTGAACAATGTAGGGTTCATGCTTTTAAATTGAAGAACCAACCTTTATGGGGACTGCAGGCTCATCCAGAAATAAATATCCCAGCAGGACGGCAGCTTTTTAAGAACCTTATATCTCAGGAGACTAAAATGACTCCTTATTTTGAAGCAGGTTTAAAATCAAGATCAAGAGATTCCAATTTAATTCACCGGATCATTGCTAATTTTCTTAAGAGTGGAGAATAGGAGTACCCTTACATTATTTTCAAACTTATATCTGCTAAATTAATTATATCATTAATTTATTTTTTTTAATATTTATGATAAAATAACAAAAAAAATAATATGTCTAAGGAGGTAAGATGAAAAACAATAAAATATTATTAACAACAGTTGTTTGTATTCTTGCTCTTATGGTAATTACTTCATATGCTGAGACAAAGAAGCTAAAACAGATCGGCCGTTATACCTTGGTTCGAATAAAAGGGAACGTCCCTACCTCAGAAGTAATGAAGACTCTTGTTGACAGGTATGCCGGAGATATCAAATATGGTTTTGATATGGCAGGATACGGCGATCTTTTTCTTCCTTTTCTGGAGCAGTTAAAAAATGAAGCTTTAAAAGAAAGTGAACTTGAGATTGGCGACAAGTTAATGTGGATGCTTTTCCGCTCTAATGGCAAAGTTAAGGTTGTTGAAGATATAGAATGGGCAGGGAAAAAACCGGTACCGATATTTTCTTTTATAGTTAAAAAAGACTATAAACAATATGAGATCATTATGCCCAGAGCGTGTGGCAATATCTCACTTCGTAAAGTCGAAGAGGTTATCCCCCCAGCAATATGTGATATTGTGGTCGATCCGATCAAAGCAAATATAAATGATTCAATTTCTGTAGATATGAGCGGCTCTCAACATGCTAAATCAATGGAAGTAGAAGTTGTTGGCCCTGATGGAACTATAATCGCTACAAAATCCTTAACTGCGGAGTCTCCTAAATGGCAGACTAAGTTATCTGATCCGGGGGAATATGTATTTAATGCAAAAGTAACAAATTATGAAGGAAAATTATCTGCCGAACCCTGTAAAGCTCAAACCTATATTAATTTTCCGCCGGTCTGCAAACTCTGGACGTCATGTCTTCTATGTAAAAATTTTGTTGGCCGTCCTATTACATGTGATGCTTCCAATTCAACCGATCCAGATGGCGAGGTTGTAAAAGCTTATTTTGAGATAAAGGATCCTGAAGGAAATGTAATTGATACCTATTCTGACACATCTAAACCTTTTGCCTGGGAGAAAGTATTTGAGTTCCCTGGATATTATTCAATATTTGCTGTTGTAACTGATGATTTTGGAGCCATGTCCCAACCAGAGAGCATTGAAATTGAAGTTACACAGAAGAAGATGTTCTTTCTGGTTGAGGCCGGTCCTCTCATGGCGCGCGGAAGTCACGGACCCTTTGCAGGTGCTCGATTGGGTATTATGTATAAGCTAATCCCTGATACTTTGGACTTTGTTGTCTCTGGAGGAGGATCTCTTGCCTTAAAGGATGAACCTTGGACATCTTTCTTTATGGCAAATGTTCTCATGAATGTGCATACTGGCCCTGTATTTTTTGGTGCAGGTGCTGGCTTTACATCTAAAGTCAAAGAGAGTAGAAATGCTGATGCTGAAATTATAGGAAATGTAGGATTTGACCTATTCAACAATTATACTCTAGCGGGTCAGCTTCTCTTTGAAACCAGAGTTCCCATCGGAGAAGGACGTTCATTTGCAGATAATCATAAATTGTTCTTTGGTTTCAGGCTTTTATTTTAACAAAAGAGATATCTGAAATTAGAAAGGCTGGGGTAAAAGACCCGGCCTTGTTTTACCAACAGGAAAGAAGAACTAAGGGGATATCTTAAAAGAAAAGGGCACATGAAAGGGGAGGGGAGTTAAAAAAATTTGCTGAGTTTGGAAATTTCCTCGTCATAGTATTTTCGGAACAGAATCTCCCATTCCCGGCTTCCTTCTTCTATAGGTTTCTTTTGTGATTCGATTTTCTTAATAGCACGTTTTTCAATTGTGTCAAATAGTTTCAACTCTTCTTCAATGCTTCTGAAAATGGAAAGTCTGATCTCATTTGGTTCATCTAAAAATTCTACTTCATCGTCATGGAATATTAATTCAAGGATTTTTCTGGACAAATGATTAATTTTTTCACGAGATATTCTGGCGGTCACAGTACGATCTCCTTTTCTTTGGCCAGCTTTGTCTTTATCATTCTAAACATAGTCTGATATTCGATATTTTCAGTTCGAATTTTTTCGATATGTTTATTTAGGATCTCCCTAACTTCCTGGTCAAGTTTATCTTCGATTAAAAATTCGTTGTTAATAAGGTTATCTATATCAGCAACAAGTTTGCTTTTATCTTTGGTAAGAATTTTTTCTTCTTTTAGCATATTACGAATAATGGAAAATGCCATATGTTCTATTTGGTTTTTACTTAATCTCATTTCTGAAATAAAATACAATAACTTGGAGGAAAATTCAAGGATTGATTGTTTTTTTTGGTATTTGAGATTCCAGTTCGTGAATAATCCAGGAGAACCTTGATTATTCACGAGTCGAGGTTGCCGCAGATGCGAGGCGCAGGGGATGAAGCTGTGGTATTTCACCGCGAATCCGCTGCAACAAAGCAGATGCGGTGAGATCGGCTCGCCCGAAGGGTAAAAAGTGCTGCTGATAAAATTAGTTTTTGTTTTTATGAAGACAGCAGTGGCAATTTTTATGAATAATTCAGGTTAGTTCTCTTTAGATGAAAGATAAAGAAAATAGATAAATCCGCCCAGACAGAGGCCGCAGATAAAAATCATAGTTATTATGGTCTCAATTGTCATTTATATTGCCAAATAGTTTTTTATTAATGATCTTATTAAAAAGGATAAAAACGGTCAGGACAATGGCCCATTGAAAAAGTACTGTACCTAAGGTATTTTGTGAAAAAGGGTTAAGCCAAGTGTCAGGGTTGCTCTTGTAGCTGTCCCAGAACCACCAAACAAGAATTGCAATCAGTTGAATAGGCAGGAAAAATTTAATCAGAATATCAAATCCTTTTCCCAGTTTAATCTTGTGCTCAGGATCGGTAATGATTTCTTCGCGGAATTTCTTAGGGCCTATTTTAAGCACAAGGAAGACAAAGAATGACCCGCTGATCAATAGTCCCATACCCCATACCCAATCCTGGTTATGGAAAAAACCGATGTACAAAGCAGAAGGAAGGCCTAAAAAAAAGCAGGCCAAGCCTACGATTGTAACGGATTTTTTTCGACTGAGCCCGGAGTCCATAAAAATCCGAGATATTAGCTCAAGCTGGGCAATGAGTGAGGAAAAAGCGGCAAAACATAAAGCTAGAAAAAAAAGAGCCAGAAAAAAGGAACCTGAGGGGATTTTTGCAAATAACGTGGGAATCCATTTAAATGTAAGCCCAACATTTCCCTCTTGTAGCACTTCAACTACTTTTTGTTGAGCAGAACTTTGTCCATAAAAAAAAGAAAATACAGCAGGAATAACAATGACTGCGGCCATTAAAGAGGCAGTAGAGTTTCCGAATCCTAAGGTGGCGGATGTAAGAACAGGATTTTCCTTTTTCCTTGAGTAAACAGCGTAGGTAAGCATTAGCCCCCATCCGGCTCCTGATGACCAGGCAGCCTGGCTTAAGGCGTTTACCCACATTTCAATATCTTTAAATTTAGCAAAGTTCGGAGAAAAGAGAAAGTTTAATCCCTGGAATGCACCTGGCAGGGTTAAAGAACGGACTACTGCAATAATAAGGAGGATAAAAAGAGAAGGGATGAGGATTTTATTTGCTCTTTCTATGCCCTTTGTAACTCCGAAAAAGATAATGGCACATCCAATAGAGATTGCTAAAAGATGAAAGACTACAGGTTCCCATGAAGAGTTGAATACCTGCCAGAATTGATCTGGCTTTTTATGTATCAGATCCTGAAAGCAGGTAGCATAGAAATACTTAATGCACCAGCCGGTGACAACAGTATAATAAAAAGTTATTGCTGCCGTTACAAAAGCAACCCAGGTCCCCATCCAGGCAAAATTTTTCCCCACCATAGATGCGAATGAGCCGATCACTCCTTGTCTGGTCTTTTTCCCGATGGAAAGTTCTATAGTCAGTAACGGTATCGACCAAATAAAAAGAAATAATATCCAGGCCAGCATAAAAGCTCCGCTGCCATACTGTGCAGCAATACGTGGAAAACGCCACAGATTACCTGTTCCTATAGCCATTCCCAGGCCTGCGAATATAATCCCCCAGCGCGAAAAAGACTCTTTCTTTTTCATTTAATTTCCTTCACTTTACTGATTGGCTTATGTATTGTCAATAACTAAGAAAGGATGTAATCCTTTCCCTTTTTCACATCTTTTAGCAAGAGCTATAAGTTTTCCTTCTGGGCTGAATAATCTAAAGATATTTTCTTTATCTTCTGAGGCTGAATTGATTATAGTTTCTGAAGAGGTGATTTTTAAGATATTTTCCGGAAAGATAAAGTTTCCGTTTTTCGCCATAGTTGCACCGGTCTCATTTAAAATTAATTTTGGAAATTGTGGTAGAAGTTGCTCCAAGGGGGTTACAAATTTTGTAAATTTATTTTCATGGAGCAGAATTTTTATTTGTTCCAAGGAAAAACTGTTTGAGAGCTTAAAAGGACCGACTTCAGTTCTTTTTAGATTAAACAGATGAGCTCCACAACCAAGAGATTGACCTAGATCATGGGCGATG
>JAUWTR010000060.1 GCA_030614645.1 Candidatus Aminicenantota bacterium | reverse complement strand
TCCCCTGGACAAACTTCTTTCCGAAAACTATTGGAAAGAGGAAGTTGCAAAAATAAATATAGAAAAAGCAAAACCATTTGAACCTCCCTTAAATGAAATACAGCAAAGTAAAAATACGACCCATTTTGTTGTCTCAGATAGGTGGGGAAATATTGTTTGTGCGACTCAAACCCTCGGGAATGTTTTCGGGAGCCGTATCATGCCGAAGGGTACCGGTATCTGGCTTAATAATTCGCTTTCCTACTGCACTTTTGAGCCCAAAGGAAATCCTATGGATGCCCATGCAGGGCAGAGAAAACTTTCCGGTGATTGCCCTACTATTATCATGCGGGATGGCAAGCCATGGGCGGCGGTTGGAACACCGGGGGGACATACTATAGGCCAGACTGTACCCCAGATAGTTATGAATCTAATAGATTTTAAAATGAATATTCAGGCGGCAGTTGCCGCACCCAGAGTAAGTTTCATAGAACCGGATTTGCTCCTGGTAGAAGAAAGGATCAATAAAACTGTACTAAAAAAACTCAAATCTATTGGTCATAAGCTGAGGGTTTTAAAAAAGCGGGAAGGGATCGGTAATTCTCAAGGACTCGCTATTGAATACGATGCTGAAGGAAATCCGCTCAGGTTTTTTGGAGGAACGGATCCCCGCGGCGAGGGGAAAGCAGCCGGGCCAAAAAATGAAAAATAAGGAAATCAGGCAGAGTGGGTTTGCTTGAAAAATCTTAACTTGTGATTTTGTAGATGACAGACTCTTTATAACCGGTAATAACCCGGTAATAACCGCTTATCCATCTATCTATGGCAATATTGCCTGTGTCTACCAGGAAAGGCCTTCCTTCCAAAGAGTAAATTTTAGGGAGAGTAGAGATTATTATGATGTTTTCCTTTCCTACCAGCCTGAGCACAGCCGGGCTTAACTGCTGGTTTCCCCGGCCGAATATATAGCCTTGGCCGCCTATTGGTGTGATTATAATCTTTGTCTTATTTTTCTTGATATTTTTTAAAAGCTGTCTTTCATTTAAATCATTGGCAATAAGCTTTTTTTTAAAGACAAGATCCACACCTAATAATGTATTAGGCAGCCCAAGCCTTTGCATTACAGCCCGAGTAGTAGTCCCGGGGCCCATTATATAACTAAATCCCTCCTGCATGTTTTCTGCAATTTCACAGGCAATAGCCTCCTGACAGTACCGTTCACTTTCAGGACTTCCGGATTTAAGCTTCTGGACATATTTCTTCTGATAGGGGATCTTTAAATAACCGAACAAACGAGCTCGTAATCTCCCCTGTCTATAACTCTCTTCATCAATATCCACAACCTCAGCTTCTCTCAGCTCCCGGGCTTTTCCCTGAAGATAATTAGACGCTAGCTCTCCTCCACTTTCAGGGCTACGGGCAAATACACTGGAATGAATTTTAACTCCAGCTGGAATACCTAGCACTGGAATTGATTCTCCCACAGCATCACATATGTCACGTGCGGTTCCATCCCCTCCAGCAAACAATAAAAGGTTTACCTTTAGATCGCACATAAGTTCTGCAGCTTTTAGAGTATCTTCTGCAGTTGTGGATAAAGGGAATTTTAAACTTATTATCTCTGGTGATAGCCCGGCTTTAATTACGGATTTCTCCCCCATTGGCTCCGGGCAAGTAAAAATCTTTATCTTGTTCCTAAGAGGAAAAAGTTTTTTTAAGGCAGTTTGAGTACGCTCCTCAGCCTGGGGTTTTGCTCCCAATTTTATTGCCTTTGCCAGGATATCAGCTCCATCTGTCCCTTTAAGGCCCACTCGGCCTCCCATTCCTGCAATAGGATTTATAATTAATCCAAGGGTATGTTTTCTCATTCTTGCTCTTTATTTCTATCTTTCCATTCAATATTCTGTTCCGGCATTTTAGCCCCGATTTTGTCACGCCACAGTTTAAGTTTTTTCAAGAGCTCATCTGCTTTCTCAGGTTTGGAAGCTGCCAGATCATGCTTTTCACTAATGTCATCTTTTAAATTGTAAAGTTCAATTGAACCATCCTCGAACCATTCGATAAGCTTATAATCTCCAGACCGTACAGCTCCGGATGGAATGTTTCCTGAACCATGGTAGTGGGGAAAATGCCAGAACAATTCATTTCTCTTGAGACCTCCGGTTTGGCAGAGCAAAGGTACAAGGCTGCAGCCATCCACATGCTGTTCCGGAAGCAGAGAAAGACCGGCCATCTCCAGCATTGTAGGGAAAAAATCCATGCTTATCACAGGTTCCTGGCAGATAGAACCAGGTTCAGTGACTCCCGGCCATTTAATTATCATAGGCTCCCGTATCCCTCCTTCATAGAGCCACCCCTTCCCTGCTCTAAGCGGCAGATTTGAAGTGGGTGACTTCCAATCTCCGGGAAGAGTGGAGAGCCCTCCATTATCCGACATAAAAATTATTACAGTGTTTTCGGTAAGCCTCAGTTCACCCAGTTTCTGCATGATGCGGCCCACACTCTCATCAACACTCTGCACCATGCCGGCATAAACGGGGTCATCCTGCTTCTGTTTTGTATTGCTGCTACGTTCAGGCAGGTAATCCGGACCTTTTGTTTCAGGACTGCCTTCCAATTTACCCTGATATTTTTCCTCAAGCTCTGGTTTAGACTGGATCGGAGTATGCACTGCATAGTGTGAAAGATATAAGAGAAAGGGTTTATCTTTGTTTTGCTCAATAAACTTCACCGACTCTGTTGTAAGCCTGTCAGTAAGGTATTCTCCTTCTTCTCCTCCCTCAAGGCCGGGTACATCCCACTGCTTGCGCTCGTTTTTATAAGGGTAAAAATAGGATGCAGGCTGGCCTGCCCAGTGGCCGCCTTTGTTTATAGCAAATCCCTGCTGCTCGGGAAAATATCCTTTATCCCCAAGATGCCATTTTCCCATAAATGCTGTGGCATAACCTGCTTCTTTAAAAGCTTCTGCAATTGTAACTTCTGATAAGGGAAGCTGGTGAAGGTCCTCAGTCCCTAAAAGTTTTCGGTCTTTAGGGTCAAGGCCGGGGATCCAGTCTGTAATATTAACCCGGACCGGATGTTTGCCAGATAGGATACTTGCTCGAGTGGGAGAACATACCGGACAGGCGGCATATGCGTCTGTAAAGCGCATTCCTTTTGATGCAAGGCGGTCAATATGGGGAGTTTCATAAAATTTACTGCCATAACAGCCCGCATCCTTCCAGCCCATATCGTCTATTAAGAAAAATACAAAATTATGTCCCGGTTTTGCTTTAAACTCTAAACAAGCAGGCACTGCCATAATAGCAGTACCGGCACCCATTAATTTAATAAAATCACGTCTTGAATATATTTTATTCATAATTTTCTCTTAATCCTTATTATAGATAAATATCGCAAAGAAAAGCAAAAAAGAAAAACGGATATTGGGGAAAATCCTTTTTTGCATCTAATTTTTCATTAGGATATAATTTACGGCAATTATGACTACATCACGGGAAAGGATTCTGACAGCTTTGAATCATAAAACTCCTGACCGCATTCCAATCGATTTTTCCGGGCATCGTTCCTCTGGGATCGCAGCTGTTGTCTATCCCAAACTGAGGCGTCTGCTGGGGCTGCCGGAAAAAACGGTTCGGGTCTATGATGTGATCCAGCAACTGGCAATTATTGACGAGGATGTACTCGATATTCTGGGGGTGGATACTATTGAGATGGGCCGGGGATTCTTATTAGCTGATAAAGATTGGAAGGAGTGGGTCTTATCAGATGGGACAGATTGTCAAATCCCCTCCTATATCCAGGTGGAACGAAAGGGTGAGGACTGGCTCCTGCTTTCTGATACGGGCCTAAAACTTGGAATTAAAAAAAAAGGCTGGCTTTATTTTGAGCAGGATTTTTTTCCGTTAATGGATCGAGGCATTAAAGACGATAATTTTTCTAACCTGGAAAATATAATAGAACAGACAATGTGGTCCGGGATACTGCCCCCCGGCGCCCACCTGCCTCTAAATGATAAGGGGCTTAAGGAAATGGCAGTAAAAGCAAAAGCTCTGTATGAATCAACAGACCGGGCTGTAATCGGCCTATTCGGCGGCTCTATGTTCGAACTGCCGCAGTGGTTGTACCGCATGGACAACTACCTCCTCTACCTAGGGATTTATCCGGATGCGGTAGCCCGCTTATCTGAAAAACTTTGTTATATCCATATGGGCAATCTGGAGAAATGGCTTAAAGCTGTAGGGCCTTATATCGACATCATAGCTTTTGGTGATGATCTAGGCGGGCAAAACAGCTCTCTGATCTCTCCAGATATGTACCGCCGCTATTACAAACCCTTTCACAAGAAGTTATGGACCCGAGCCCGCGAACTAGCGGATGTAAAAGTAATGCTGCACTGCTGCGGTGGAATCCGGGAGTTAATTCCCGACCTTATTGATGCCGGCCTGGATGCCATCAACCCAATCCAGATTAGCTGCAAAGGCATGGATACATCTGAGTTAAAAGCCCAATTCGGAGCTAAACTTACTTTTTGGGGAGGCGGCTGTGATACACGTGATATCCTCCCATATGCCAATCCTGATGATGTAAAAAAGCATGTACATGACCAGTTGAAAGTTTTAGCCCCAGGCGGTGGATTTGTCTTTCAGCAAGTACATAATATTCTGGCCGATGTTCCCCCTGAAAATATTTTAGCAATGTTTGAGGCAATAAAAGCAAAATAACTTGAGTGCTCTCGATTATATTGTAATTATAATTTATTTTGTGATTGTTATTGGCGTAGGTTTTTATTACCACAAAAGAGCTTCTCAAAATCTTGAATCCTATTTTCTTGGGGGAAAAAGACTCCCCTGGCTTGCCCTGGCCATGTCAGGTTCTGTCTCAAACTTTGATGTCACCGGCACTATGTGGATCGTTTCCATCCTCTTTGTCCTGGGAATGAAATCCATGTGGCATCATTGGATGTGGGGATTTTTAATGGGAGCTTTCTTTCTTGCGTATATTGGGAAATGGGTACGCCGGTCAAAAGTCATGACCGCAGCCGAGTGGATGAAGACTCGTTTCGGAGACGAAAAAGCTGGCAGGACCGCCCGTACCGCTTATGCATTGTTGGCGATCATCACCCAAGCAAGTTTCCTTGGATATGCTTTTCAGGGTATCGGCAAATTCGCCTCCGTATATATTCCTATCGACCCTGATATATTGGCAGTTATGATCATTTCAATCACCACACTTTATGTCATCTTGGGCGGCCTTTTTAGTGTGGTGGTGACTGATGTCATACAGACTTTGGTCCTGACCTTCAGCGGACTTTTAATTGCAGGATTAGCTTGGGTGAAATTAACCCCGGAAGCTTTATCCCGGCTCCCTGAACAATTTACTTCTCTTTGTATCCCCTGGAGAATTCAGGAATTTGCAGGCACGGACAATGCTGCTTTTGAGTTTTTCGGCGCTCTGGTAATCGTCTGGATAATGAAAGGACTTCTCTTAAATGCAGGCGGCCCAGCTCAGATGTATGATTTTCAGCGGTTTTTAGCTGCTAAAAATGAACGGGATGCAGCAAAAATAGGAGCAGCCTGGAGCGGTTTTCTGGTAGTACGCTGGGCAATGGTCATGGGAATCGTACTTTTAGCCCTAACTGGGATCAGCGGAGTCACTGATGCTGAAAAAGTAATGCCTTTAGTTTTGCAGAATTTCCTGCCTGCCGGAATAAGGGGTTTTGTAATAGCAGGTCTTTTAGCTGCCTTTATGTCAACTTTCAGCTCAACTGTAAACAGCGGAGCAGCTTTTATTGTCCGGGATATCTGGCAGCCTTATTTCCGTCCCAAAGCAGGAGATAAGGAAGCTGTGCGTTTCAGCTATGTCGCCACTGTTTTACTGGTTCTGATAGGAATAGCGATCGGATTCCAAAGCCGGTCTATTGCCGATATATGGAACTGGATGATGATGGCTCTTGGAGCAGGAATAATCGTTCCTAATGTATTGAGGTGGTACTGGTGGCGAATGAATGGATGGGGCTACGCTCTAGGAACGGTGGGAGGTATTTTATTGTCATTGGTTGCCTTGTATTACAAAGATATCCCTGATTATTATTTATTTCCCCGCATCGTTTCTGCCTGCACTATCATGAGCATTGCTGGATCATTAGCAACAAAGCCGGTTAAAAAGAAAATCTTAGTGGATTTTTTCTGCTCTGTAAGGCCCTTTGGTTTCTGGAAACCAGTGCGAAAAGAATCTCCTCTTACAGGACCTGAGCTTAGAAAAAAGTCAGAGCGGCCAAGTCTGTCGGTGTTGAATGTTGTCCTTGGGATGCTGGCCATAACAGGTTTTTATCTTTTCCCCATGTATCTTGTCGGACACTGGTATGGAAAGTCTGTTTTATGGCTGGGAGTCGGACTGGGGGCCGCAATTATCCTTAAATTTACCTGGTACAACAAACTTATTAAAAAATACTAAGCTGCTAGACCCTCTACATTGAGTGGCGGCAGCCGCAATAGTTCTGGCGGTAAAGATTCATTTCCCGAGACAATTCCAGACTGCGCTTGAATCCTTCTTTTTTTTTAAAATCGAGCTCCAGGAATTTTAGCCCATATTTCATGGCTGCATCTCGTCCGGCTTTAAAGATCATCTCAGTTATTTTATGCGGAGAAATGGTAAGTGTAGTAGTAAAAAAAGGAATCCCCATACCTATTGCTTTTTTTGCTGTTGCCTGGAGATTGAAACGGAAACAGACATCACAGCGCTTTCCCTTCTCAGGCTCAGCTTCCAGGTCTTTTACTGCTTGTCCCCATTCTTGCTGAGCATAGCCGGGAACAACTATTTTAAATTTTAGTTTCCGGGCGACATATTCTGCTTCCTCCAAACGCTTCTTATATTCTGCTTCCGGAAATATATTGGGATTATGGAAAAATCCAATAACCTCATACTCCTCTTTTAAACGTTCAAAAACCGCAGTTGAATCAGGGGCACAGCATATATGCAGGAGTGCTTGCGGTTTTGAATTATCCATCCTTGTGCTTTTTTTTCTTTAAATATGCCCTCCAGGTTATGGCCCATTTTTCCGGATCATCTAGGGTGCTGGGATCGATCTTATGAATTACGCTTCTATAGGGGGCATTTTTAACTTTTTCCGGATCTTTGTATGCCTCTTCCACTACTTTCTCCAAACCGGCAAGATATTCATCCAGCTCATCTTTGGAATAGGATTCTGTTGGTTCTATGGTAAAAGGCTCGGGAACAACAAAAGGATGGTGGCTCGACCAAAGATGAAAGCTAAAATCAGCCATACGACTGGTTACATCTTCAGATCCGACTCCTGTATCGCGGTGCAACTTTTCCCAACTGTACCGGACTTGTTCTATACGGTGCCGGCCTTCAGCATAGGGAGCAGCAGCGCCTTTTATCTTTTTGATATTTTCCAGAAGGTAGTTGTTGTTTAAAACCGCGATCCGAGCGACTTCTTTAAGCCCTTCCTCTCCCAAGCTCATAATCCAGGCGTAGGCTCTGAGCATGACAGGAAAAACTCCCTGAAAACCTCTGACTTTGCCGATCGTCTTTGGGAGATCGTGTTTTAGAGAGTATTTTTTACCGTCATATCCAACAATTGGGACAGGCAAATAATCCTTAAGCTCTTTTGTGACTCCCAACGCTCCGATGGCTGGGCCTCCACAACCCTGAGGAGAGCCGAAGGTTTTGTGCAGGTTAAAAAAACAAACGTCAAAATCCGCTTCCTTGGCTCTTGTCATTCCTAAAATCCCATTAGCATTAGCTTGGTCATAACCACAG
>JAUWTR010000337.1 GCA_030614645.1 Candidatus Aminicenantota bacterium | reverse complement strand
GATATTAGGCGGCCGTCCAATACTTATCGCTTTTTCAAAATCTTGTGACGTAGTTCCCATTATTATTTCCTCCCAATAATTAAATTATTATGATAAAAAAATTATACCTATATTAAAATAAAAATCAATAATATACAGACCTGCAGCTCCCCCATTTTTTTAAGCTTCTGAGCCTTAAGCAAGAATAAGGTCAGTTGATACGAAAACACGTTTCACAATCCACATTTTACCCTTTTCCATTTCCTTACTGTGATCAACTTAAAGCAAATTCGACTGCAGCCCGGGCATGCAATTCGGTTGTGTCATATAAAGGGATTTTATAATCCTCCTGGCTGACTATCAAGGGGATCTCAGTACATCCCAGGACAATCCCCTCCGCTCCGGAAGAGACAAGTCCACTGATAATTTGCTTAAATTTGTCCCGGGAAATCTCTTTTATTTCTCCTAAACAAAGCTCATCATAAAGAATATCATGCACAACCTGCCGCTCTTCTTCTTTAGGAATAATGACTTCAATCCCGTGTTTATTCTGCAGTCGTCCCTTATAAAAATCCTGCTCCATGGTAAATTTTGTACCTAGCAGCCCTATTTTCTTCTGCCCCTTTGCCTTGATAGCATCCGCAGTTACATCTCCAATATGGAGTAAGGGAATACTTATTCCAGCCTGCACTTCCCCCGCCATCTTGTGCATAGTATTTGTGCAGATCAATAGAAATTCCGCACCTGCTCTTTCCACCCGCTGAGCAGCATCGACCATAAGCTCGGTCGCCGCCTGCCAATCTCCTTTGTGCTGAAGCTTTTCAATTTCCTCAAAATTAACCGAATACATTACGCTTTTTGCAGAAAAAAAACCACCAAGCTTTTCTTTTACTGTCTCATTGATGATGCGGTAATATTCCAGGGAAGATTCCCAGCTCATTCCTCCGATAAGGCCTATTATCTTCATATATTATCTCCTCTATTATTCATATAAAATGTCGATATGTATGAAATTCGAGTGTGGCTTGTACTCGCTTCAGCCACATCAGAATTTCATAAGATGCAAATCTTTTAACATAACATTTCACATTTTACAATTCACATTTCACGGTTTTTCTATTATCCGCTTTTCCATATCTGCGGCAACCTCAACTCGTGAATAATCCAGTCTATCCTGCACTATTCATAAAAATTGCCTATATTTATGATACTTAGAAAATTGTAGATAGTAAATGTTAAGATGAAATTCAGGTGTAGTTTGTAGGGACTTACCAGTGTCCATCCTTTACAACTTGTGCGAATATGATAAAAAAAGTATGCTAATATAAAGCGATATGTCACAAGAAACAAATAATCCTCCAACCGATCTGGAACGAAAACTCGGTCTTTTTGACTCTACCATGGTAATGGTGGGAATCGTTATCGGGTCCGGCATTTTTCTCACTACCGGTATTATGGCAAAATCAATTCCTTCAGCTGGGCTTATTCTTCTTGCCTGGTTCGTCGGAGGCTTGCTCACCCTGGCAGGAGCTCTCACCTACGCAGAGCTTGGTGCAGCCATGCCTGAGGCCGGCGGACAATATGTCTATCTTCGCGAAGCATACGGTCACATGGCCGGATTTCTCTTCGGATGGATATTGTTTATGGTGTATATGACCGGCGGTATTGCAGGCTTGGCATTAGCTTTCGCAGAGTATTTCGGTTATTTTTTTCCTGTTTTATCAATAGATAATATAATATTTTCCCGGGTCATAAATCTATTCGGCCATCCGATTCATTACAACCTCTCAGCCGGCCAACTTATCGGAGTGTTAGTCATCATCTTGCTTTCTATAATTAATTTCATTGGAGTAGGCTTCGGCAAATTCATCCAGAATATTTTTACCATACTTAAGATCGGGACCATAGTCGCGATAATCACTCTCGGATTTGCCATTGGAAAAGGAACATCCATTAATTTATCCCTGAACCCGGAAGGATTCAGCCTCAGTCAGCTAGTAATTGGATTTGGATTGGCTTTAATAGCGGTTTCCTGGGCTTTTGACGGCTGGAACAATGTCAATTTTGTTGCAGGTGAAATAAAAAATCCTAAGCGCAATCTCCCCCTTGCCCTGATTTTAGGTACTCTGGGAATAACAGCATTATACATTCTAATAAACTATATCTATCTCTATGCTCTCCCTATATCAGAGATGTCAGGCGTTGTCAGGATAGCAGAAAAAGCTACAGGCGCTCTTTTCGGAGCATCAACCGGCGCTGTTATTTCTGCGGCTGTGATCATTTCCACCTTTGGGGCTATTAATGGCTCGATCTTAGCAGGACCTAGAGTATATTATGCTATGGCGAAAGATAAGCTATTTTTCCAGCGAGTCTCCCGGATACATCCTCGCTTCCACACTCCCGGGTTTTCAATCCTTATCCAGGCAATCTGGGCATCATTGCTCACTCTGGTAGGTACTTTTGAACAGATATTCACTTTTGCAATGTTTGTTGCAATCATATTCTGGATCGCGGCTGCCGCCTCAGTCTTTACTTTAAGAAAAAAACTCCCTGACCTGCCGCGCCCTTACAAAACCTGGGGATATCCAGTTGTTCCTATCATCTTTATCATAACATCTGTTGGTATTCTCTTAAACACCTTGTTTGTAAAACCAGTCGAGGCTTTAGCAGGCATTTCACTGACAGCTCTGGGAATCCCTGTTTACTTTTACTGGAAGAGGAAACAAATTAGGAGCAAATAATGAACGAAACCAAAACCTTTAAAGCTGAAGATATAGCAAGAGAAGGCCTGGCTGCAGAAAAACGCATAAGACCTTATATTCGGGAAACACCACTTGAATATTCCCCTTATCTAAGCAAAACAGGAAATTGCATAGTATATCTCAAATTGGAAAACATCCAGTTGACCGGTTCTTTTAAACTTCGCGGGGCGATGAACAAGCTACTCTCCATTCCAATACAGGAAAAAGAAAAAGGTATTATAACTGCATCTTCCGGCAACCATGGCATGGCTTTTGCCTATTTGACCAAAAAATTCAATACTAAGGGCACTATTTTTCTGCCG
>JAUWTR010000203.1 GCA_030614645.1 Candidatus Aminicenantota bacterium | reverse complement strand
TGTGGAGCCTGTAGAGAGTTCTTCAATCGGTGTTTCTAAAGTCTCGGTGTGAACAACTTCAGCCTTTAATGATTTTCCACAATCTTTGCAGAACTTAGAGTCACTCGGATTAACGGTCTGACACTTAGGGCATTCGTTTGCCACTCTTTCCCTCCTGTATTGCAATATAAGGAGATGTATTTATGGGGGGAAAGTCAAATCTTTGATAGGCAAATCAAAGAGAGGAAAATGGTGGGCGATACAGGATTTGAACCTGTGACTTCTACCGTGTGAAGGTAGCACTCTTCCACTGAGTTAATCGCCCAGCCTCCTTTATTCTTATGCGATTTTTACTCAGATGTCAATGTGTTTGGCCAACATATGATTGACAATATCTCTTTTTCGTTTTATAAATAAAATAGTGGCGATAAAAAAGTGTCCTTATTGTAAGGCAATGATCGATTATAGTGCAGAATTCTGCACTAACTGCGGAACCAAACTGCTTTTTCCCGAGGATGAAATGATCGAAGAAGACATCCCTGGTGAAAAAGCCCTGGAGGTGGATATGAAAGAAAAAACTTCCAAAACGGCAAAAAAACGTAAACCCAGAAAAAAGAAAACCGCTCCCAAGAAAAAGAAAGAAAAAGAGATAAAAGCAGCAGATACAAGCCAAGCAGAAGAAGTCGAGATCATCGACGATGAAAAAGAGATAAGCGAAAAAACAGAAATATCCGAGCCGGATGATAAAGTAGACGCTGGGGATGCAGACTTTGAGGGTGAACCGGCAGCAGAGGAGGAAGACAAGGAACCGGAGGAATTGGACGAAGAGGAGCCGGCTGCCGAGGAATTAATCGATGTAAATGACGATATTTTATCTGAAGAAGATAAATCTGAAGAAGAAGAGGAAGCAAAGGAAGTAAATCTGCAGGCAGAAGCAGAAGATATGATTGATGAACCGGATGAAACCTCCTCCCCGGAGAAAGAATGGGATGTGGATGAACATATAAGGGAAGTCAAAACCGAAGAACTCTCTAATTTTGGGGAGGAAGAATTACCTGGAGAGCCACCTGATGAAGCAGAGGAGGAATTACCTGAAGGCACAGCGGATGAAATTATTGAGGAGTCTCCTGATGAAGTGGAGAAAGAAGTAATAGAGGAAGAGGAAGGAGATGAGATGCTTTTTCCAGAGGAAATAATAAAAGAGCCCGGTACTGGGGACGAAGAGATCGATTTTAAGACTGAAGATCTGGAAACGATGGTAGACCCTGCTGAAAAAGAAAAAGAAGATATAGATAGTTTTTTGGATTCACTAAAAAAAGAACGCCAGGAGATAAAAGAAAAGGCCGCAGAGGAAGGAGAAGGAGAAGAACTCCCCCCCCAGCCGGCTGAAATAGAAGAGGGCGATTCTACGGAAATTCCTTACGATGAAGAGGAGGTCCCGGATGAAATACCCCAGGAGGACAAAGACCTTTTTGAAGCTGAAGATATCCCGGCAGAGGAGATCCCCTCAGAAATAGATACAGAATCAGCACTTCCAGAAGCTCTTGAGCAGCCGTCTTTTGAATTTTCCGGGTACCCGGCAAAAGACAAGAAAAAAGAACGGCGCAAATTAAAATCAAAGCGGCCGCAGATAAAATTTTCTGCTGTGCTTAAGGCCCGTGTTTTTGATGGCTTGTTAATAGCTGCTTTCTGGTTTATTGCTGTCTGGGCAGCATCCTTCCTTACATCAGTTTCTGTATTTCAGTTGATATCTGATTCTGTCCTGCCGACAGTTGCTTTTTTTGTTATACTCCTGGCTATTTATTTTTTATTTTTCTTGGTCTTGCTGGGGGAGACCCTGGGCAATTTGATCTTTTCTCAAAAAGACTAGCTGCCTGAATTATTTGGCTTTTTATCTGTCTTCTTCAATAACCTCGAATAGCGAAGGTTTGACAAATATCACATATATCCTTATACTTAGTTATAAGAGGTGACTATTAAGATGGTCAAATTATATAACCATAAAAAGAGCATTACAGTCAGTATTGCTGAAGGTAAAAAACGGTTCAGTCGAATAATCAATGATGCTGCCGGGGAAAAAAAGGAAATAGTCGTAACAAAAAGAGGAGAACCGGTCGCAGTTATTATCCCTTACAAAGAATATAAACAATCAAAACGGGTAGAAGGCTACAGAAAAATAATTACCGCTAGAAATTTGTTTGCAAATAAAGGCATTTCTGCTGAAAATATTTATAAAGAGTCGAGAAAACAACTGGAGAAAAAGAGTTGAAAAGGATAGTTATTGATGCGAGCGTAGTATTAAAATGGTATCTGGATGATGAGGATAATGGTCGATCTGCTCTCTCATTACTGGAGAGATATGTTTCTCAGGAATTGGACATAATTGCCCCTTCGCTTCTTGGCTATGAAGTCATTAATGGACTCGCTATTGCAAATAAAAGAGGAAGGATCAGGGCAGATAAATTACAGATGGCTGTACAAGGATTTATGGACCTAGAGATAAGCCAAAAACATATCTCTTCTTTTTATCCAAAAGTTATCCACTTCTATAATATTTATAATCTCTCTGCTTATGACGCAAGTTATCTGGCCCTGGCCGATGAGGAAAGTATTCCCTTAATTACAGCAGATGAGAGACTTTATAATACTGTCAAAAAAGATCTACCATGGATTAAGCTGTTTTAACTTCTTTTCCCAGACTGAAATCCTTACCGAGAAACTTTTCTCTTGCTTTTTCATCGGCTGAGATCTCCTGGGGGCTGCCCTGGACCAGGATATCGCCTTCATCTATGACGTAAGCGCGGTTTGTGATTTTTAAGGTGTCGCGGATATTGTGGTCGGACAGAATAATACCTATTCCCCTTTTTTTAAGCTTTATGATGGTTTTTTGAAGTTCAATAACAGTAAGCGGGTCTATGCCGGTGAAAGGCTCGTCTAGGAGCAGGAATTTTGGGTCAAGGATAAGGGCGCGGCAGATTTCCACCCGCCGCCGCTCGCCTCCCGAGAGAGTGTGGGCGGATTGTTTTGCCAGGGATAAAAGCCCCATTTCCTCTAGCAGGTTGTTGCTTATTTTATCTCTTTCTTTGCGGCTGTGGTGTTTAAGCTCAATGATCATCTTCAGATTGTTTTCAGTGGAAGTCTTTAGGAAAACCGAGTTTTCCTGCGGGAGATAGGTTATTCCGGTTTCTGCTCGCCGGTTGGATGAAATTTTTGAGATATCGGTGTCGTCCAGATATATGGCTCCGGTATCGGGTTTGAGCAGCCCGGCCATCATAAGAAATGATGTGGTTTTCCCCGCTCCGTTGCGGCCCAGCAGGGCGATTATCTCTCCAGACCTTACTTCAATATCAATTCCTTTTACCACCATACGCCGGTTAAAACTTTTTCTCAGATTCTTTGCTTTAAATATAGACATTGCCTGCACCGTTAACAATCAGCTAAAATACTAAAGTCATTTTAACCGACTGTCAAGCAGCTATGAAAAGAGTAATAAGCGCATCGCGGCGTACGGACCTGGTCGCCTCGTTTCCGGACTGGCTTTCTGCAGCTGTTGAAAAAGAAAGAGCCAGGGTCAGCGGCCCTTCAGGCTATACTTATTCTGCAGACCTTTCTCCTGAGGCAGTTCATACTTTTGTCCTCTGGTCGAAAAACTTTGAAAATCTTATTGATAACCGTTTCAGTTTGCAATTAGCTCTGCGGAAATATGCTCAGTCATATTTTCATTTCACTATAACCGGCCTTGGAGGCACATTCATAGAGAGGAATGCCCCATCCCCGCAAAAAGCTGTTTTGCAGCTTGACCCTTTAATAAAGCTTGCAGGCAGCCCGGAAAGGGTATCCCTGCGTTTTGATCCGGTTGTTTTCTGGGAAGAGGGGGGCAGCCGCAGGACAAATCTTAATTATTTTGAGAAACTGGCGCCTGAATTAAGGGCCCGCGGGATCAAGGATGTACGTTTCAGCTTCACCCAGTGGTACGGGAAAGCTTGCAGGCGCGCGCTTAAATACGGATTTAAATATATTGACCCGCCGGAGAAGGATAAACTAAAAAATGCCCGTTATCTTGGGGAAATCGCAGCAAATTATGGCTTAAATCTTTTCTCCTGCAGCCAGGATTTTTTGACTGCTGTTCCCGGGGTCAAGCCCTCAGCGTGTATAGACGGGGCTCTGCTTTGTTCCCTTCACCCGGATAAAGCGCCTGTATCTGAAAAAAAAGACAAAAGCCAGCGCCAAGAATGCCGGTGCACGGATTCGGTTGATGTCGGCAGCTATACCCAGGCCTGCCCGCACGGCTGTATTTATTGTTATGCTAATCCCAGAATATAAGTGGGGGGGCTGTCCTAATTGACCGGGGTAAATATATGAAAAAAGAGGGAAAATCAATAGGAGAAAGTATCCGGAGGAGATAGAAAATGGAAAAAGTGGTAAACATTGAGCACTGTTTTAAAAAATTTTCTGATACG
>JAUWTR010000148.1 GCA_030614645.1 Candidatus Aminicenantota bacterium | reverse complement strand
GCCCTATAGACACATCATCTGGACCGTCGTTGAGGATCATGTTAACAAAAACCTGCTCTTTGTCGGTACTGAACTGGGACTCTTTTTTACGGTAGATGGCGGGAAACACTGGATCCAGTTGCGTGCCAGTGTTCCGACGGTATCATTTCGCGACCTGACAATCCAGCGCCACGAGAATGATCTGGTCGCCGCTACATTCGGCCGCGGTTTTTATATTCTCGATGACTATACACCACTGCGTCATCTGACGGCTGAAAACCTGGCGCAGGAATATGTGCTGTTTCCTCCCCGTGCTGCTTACATATACAACGAACTGGGATTCGAAACGGCGGCTTTCGGCAATGTCACCACTGCCAATCCAGAGTTCGGCGCTTCGCTCACTTATTACTTAAAAGATGGGCTGACGGAAGATAAAAATAACTTTATCCAGCTGAAGATTATGGATGGACAGGATAAATTGGTCCGCACCATCAAGGGTTCGGCGACACCCGGTTTACACCGGCTGGTCTGGGATCTAAGACCCGAAAGTGCCCCGGTCAATCAAGAAAGACGCCGCCGCAGGAGACGGCCGGAACCGCTGGTGAAACCCGGCATATACACTGTATTGCTTTCTAAAACTGTGAACGAACAGGAATCTGAACTCGGTACGCCACAGACAATTGAAGTCAAACCATTACCAGATAAGACAAAATAGGGAAAAATAGGGACACGTAGCGTAGTACATGTCCCCATTTTTTGCACTCAACTTCATCAAATTCCCACCCTCTGAGCTGCCTCAGTGAAAATGATAAACAGAAAAACAGGTCAAGTTAATGAAAAATACACAATAAAGGGGAAAGTCCAGTGACTTGGCCTGAATAAAACGTTATCAAAGTAAAGATCACCCTTGTCCCTCTGAGCTTGAAGCCCGGATCGCAGAGTGGGTAGATTATTACAACAACCATCGTTACTACGAAGCTATAGATAACGTCACTCCTCATGATAGATATCTAGGCCTATACAGGACGATCCCTAAGCAGAGGAAAAAGATTAAAGCCGAAACTATAGGCTAAGGAGAAAACTATGTCAAAGCCTATCACTTAAAAACTTGATAAAAAGCTTAAATCAGAAGTACAATGAGAAAGCAAAACCGCCGCTTAGAAAATCAGTGTGTGTGTCCAAATTATTTGACGACGTACACTCTATTTAATGGAGGAGGCACGATGAGCGAAAAAAAAGTAAGTAAAAGCCGGAGAAATTTTATTAAATCCGGATTCACAGGTCTAACCGGGGCCATAATTGCGCCCACAATTTTGAAGAAGGAAGGTAAGGCCTCAAGTCTTCAGGAAAAGAAAAGAAAATTCGTCTATCGCACCCTGGGAAAAACCGGGCTTAAAGTGCCGGTAGTCAGTATGGGCACATATAATGCCATTGATGTTACCAATGCTGCACTTGACGCCGGGATAACCCATATTGACACATCCGCTGATTACAATGAGGGCAATGATGAAAGAATGTTTGGGGAAGTTATAAAAAAACGCGATCGCAAAGCTATAATCATGGGAACCAGTATCGGTATGTGGCAGTATCGTAAAGCGGAACAGGTCAAGACTACCATCACTGAGCAAAAATTAAGAGATTATATTGAAGGCAGTCTAAAGAGGCTTGATCTGGACTATATTGATATTTATTACCTGGGTGGAGTCTACCATAAGGAAATCGTGCTGCATGAGCCCTATCTTAAGATCCTACAAGAATACAAAAAAGCCGGTAAACTTCGTTTTCTCGGAATAACCACCCACGGCAATGAACCGGAGTTAATCCATGCCGCCACTGACAGCGGCGTTTATGATGTTGTGTTAACTGCTCAAAATTTTAGGAAGAAAAACAAGGATGAAATCAAGGAGGCGATTGCCTATGCAGCCGGTAAGGGTATAGGGATTGTGGCAATGAAAACCCAAGCCGGGGTCTACTGGGATAGAGAAAAGAAACAGTTGATCAATATGAAAGCTGCTCTCAAATGGGTCTTGCAGGATGAAAATATCCACACCGCAATCCCGAGCTTTAAGAACAATGATCAAATGTATGAACTCTTGTCAGTCATGGAAGACCTCACGCTGACGTCACAGGAAAAAGCCGATCTTAAACTCGAGGCAGGACAATCAGCATCCGGATTATTCTGCTCGCAATGTGAAGCCTGTGTGCCGCAGTGTCCGGCCAACCTGGATATTCCCACTCTGATGCGCAGCTATATGTATGCCTATGGCTATCATCAACCGTCCAAAGCCAGGGAAACTCTCGATAATGCCAATCTCGCTAAAGTTCCATGTGATAATTGCGCCACCTGCAGTGTCGTATGTTCCTCAGGATTCGATGTGAAAGCCAAAGTGACTGACATCGCCAGGATCAAAGACATCCCTAAAGAGTTTCTGATGGGATAGGGGAGAGCCCCTTACTAAGGATCTCTTTAACCTTTTCCATCTCCTTATCCAGGCCGTTTTTTATATCTTCGATAGAAACTAGGATCTTTTTCTGAAATATTTTCTTCCATTTGCAATTATTAGACTATATAATTCTGTTTACATAATTACTTTCAACAAAGTCAAAGAGTCAGAAGAAACAAAAGAAAAAAACGCTGGAAATAAATTAAAGAAATGGAGGGATCATGAAAAAAACACTTATGATTTTGCTAGCATTGGTTTTATCTTTGGGAACGTTCGTTTCTGCCACAGCACAAAAAAAAGATATGAAGGTATTCATTTCTGTTGATATGGAGGGCGTTAGTGGCGTGATCCATTGGGAAGATGTCAGTCGCACTGGCAAAGATTACGAATTGTTCCGAAAGCTAATGACCTTGGAGACTAATGCGACCATAGAGGGAGCTCTCGAAATGGGAGCCACCTATATCCTCGTAAGGGACGCCCATGGAAGCGGTCGGAACATTCTGCCAGATCTTTTACACTCTAAAGCCGATCTGATCCGTGACTGGTCCAGCGGCCCCCTGGAGATGATGGAAGGAATCGACGAGACCTTTGATGCCGTAATTTTAATCGGCTATCATGCCCGGGCCAATACGCCTAATGCGGTCTTAGATCACACTATGACAGGTGCCTTCTACAATGTGACCTTGAATGGAAAACCCATGCCCGAAGCCGGAATAAATGCTTTTATTGCGGGTAACTTTGGTGTGCCCGTGGTTATGATTGCGGGTGATGAAGCGATCTGTCAACAATGCCTAGAATTATTTGGCAAAGTTGTCACTGCCCCAGTGAAGCAAGGTGTAGGAAATGCTGCCAGAATGCTTCATCCTCAAAAGGCTCAGGAGTTGATCAAGAAAAAGACTAAAGAGGCGCTGACCAAACTGAAAGAATATAAACCCTTTAAACTCAACCCACCTTATACCATAGAGATAACCTATAAAAATGAGGAGCGCGCCGAAAAAGCTTCTTGGATTCCAGGAGCGAAGAGGTCTGGGAATACCTCAGTTTCCTTCACGAGTGATGATTGGATGGAAATCCTGAGGTTTTTTCTGTTTACTATGTGACAAGTTTAGATTAAGTGTTTTTTTTATTACTTAACAAACTGGATATTGTCTTTATGGACATATCCAGAAATTATAACTCCTTCCTGTGTTGCTGGGATTTCAACCGCATACCAATCACCTGTAGTTCCTACAGCATTAATAACTGTCCCAAAACTGAGTGTTGCTATGATCTGGCCACTCTGACTTGGGGTTAGCCTGACTTTAGTTTTATCAATACTAATCCTTACATGTCTGATAATTGATTTTGTAAGGAAAGTTGAATTAACAAATCCCCTTTTGCTGACAATCAGCACATTGCTGCTAATATAATCTTCTTTATATTATAAATTATATTCTTTTTCAGATTATGTCAAGGCAATTCTTTTTTTTTCCTCTCTTAAATGATATAATCTTTTTTTCCGAAAAGGAGAGTTGAATGCCGAAAAAATACCAAGTAATACTACCAGATTGGATGGCAGATTATCTTGAACCAATCGCTGAGACATATGAATTGACTATTTCAGAAGTTCTCAGGCTTGAAATATGTTTTGGAATATTAGCTGCAACACAACAGTTTTTTCCTGAATATGAACAAAAAGCATCGCTTGCAGAAATATTCAAACAGCATCAAGATATCAAACCAAAAGATATTGATAGAGAACAATTCCATAAGAACATATCTAAAGTCTTTTTTGAAACCAGGAAAGCAGTGGAATTTAGAATGGAAAAGTTAAAGAAAATAGATTTAGAACAGGAGGGATAGTCACCCTAGCTTCTATCTATATATATTCTTTCTGTGATTTATGGCAAGAATTATGAGTTTTTTTGTTTCATAATCGAGTACGAAAATTATCCTGTAATCCCCTACTCTATATCTCAGAAGGCCTTTAAATTGCCCTTTGAGCGTTTTTCCTAATTTCTTGGGATTTTTTACGAGGTTATTTTTTACTTTATTTATTATTCTTCTGGAAACAGACTTATCCAATTTTTTCAGATCTCCTATCGCATCTTCATGCCAGATAATATTAAAGCCCGAGCTCATCCTCTGCTTCCTTTGTGCTCAGGTACCTGACATTTTTTTTATTTAACCTTTCTAGGGCTAAAACCCCATCTTCAAAATCCTCAAGATACAATTCTATCATTTCTCTTATGTACGAGCTTTTTGTTCTTCTTGCTTTTTTAGCAAGACTGTTAAGCCGGTCGTAAGTAGTATCATTCAGCCTGACTGTAATTACAGACATAATAATCTCCTTGTATTGTTTGTATTACATTTAATATTTATACTACAATTATGCTCTTGGGTCAACGATGGAAACGGCTAGTCCTCAGGTTCGTTTTTGCTTATGGATAAAATCATCAATATCTTCTTTGACAAATAAGTATTCTTTACCAGGTTTATAATATGGTATTTTCCCCTCTTTTACCCATCTCCTGATTGTAACCGGAGATTTATTTAAATATTCAGCAGTATTTGCCAGATCAAGCCACAATTTGAAATCATCCATATATTGACTAATAAATAATAATTCTATACCTGAAACCCTGCCATCTGAATCAATATCTACATTACAATATTCTGATACAGATATAGTTTTATCGATTTTTTTGTTTGATAATTTTATATATCCGGCATCGGCTTTTCTATCAATTTCAATATTCATTTATTTCTCCTTTTATTTAATTTACAACCATTGCTGTAATAATAATTTTTAGTTTTTTTCTTCGATATATACTATTTGTTAATTTATAGTCTTTTTTGTGCAATATATCTATTATCTTATTGATTCTTATCTTTGTTAATCATATCTTATGTTTATTAATCATTTTTGTCAAGGGGGAGAGGAGAAAAAAAGGGACACGTAGCGTAGTACATGTCACCATTTTTTTAGTCGGTCGAACTATTTTTTTTGTTCCTATTTTTTTACCCCAAAAACATGCTATATTAAAAAAATAGAATCGTCCCTGATTTTT
>JAUWTR010000093.1 GCA_030614645.1 Candidatus Aminicenantota bacterium | reverse complement strand
AGAATACTATTAATTAAATAGATGTCATACATATCGACATTTTTTATTAATAGTCCAGGTTCCTAATAGCCGAAAAGACGTGGTAAACCCATACTTATTTCCGGGATAAAGGTCACCAGTAGCAGGGCAAGCAGCATAGCCATGTATAGAGGTATTAACGGTCTTATTACTTTTGCGATAGATGTCCCGGCTATGCCGCAGCCTATAAACAGCACACTTCCCACTGGGGGTGTACACAGGCCGATACTCAGGTTCAGGACCATGATTATACCGAAATGAATCGGGTCTATGCCTAACTGCACAGCCACAGGTAAAAATATGGGGGTAAAGATCAAAACCGCTGGAGTTATATCCATAAAAGTCCCCACCAGCAAAAGCACCAGATTGATAAGCAGGAGGATGACGATTCTGCTCTCCGATACCGCCATAAGCGCTGTACTTATATTCTGAGGGATGTTCTCAAAGGACATGATCCAGGACATGCCCATTGATGCCCCTACCAGCAGCATAACAATGGCAGTTGTGGAAGATGTATCGAGCAGAATCTGAGGTAATTCCCTCCATTTGACTTCCCTGTATATAAAAACCGCAAGGATAAAAGTGTATAAGACAGCAATCGCTGAAGCCTCGGTCGCTGTAAAGTATCCGGCTACGATCCCGCCTATAACCAAGACTATTAAAAAAAGACTGGGTAAAGCGTCGAGAAACTTTAAGGCAGCTTCCTTAAACTTATATCCCTGCTCGGTTGGGTAATTTTTTCTATAAGCTATAATCCCGGCAATCAGCATCAAAGACAATCCCACTAACACACCAGTAAGATATCCTGCTACAAAAAGCGCTCCTATAGAAACGCCTCCGCTGGCTAATGAATATACAATAAGCACATTGCTGGGAGGGATGATGAGTCCGGTAGTGGCAGCTGTAATATTTACTGCAGCACTATAATTTAGATCATAGCCTTCCTTTTTCATCATAGGGACCATAAAACCACCAATAGCAGCGGATGAGGCAACTGCCGAACCTGAGATGGAGCCAAACAGCATATTAGCCATAATGTTTACAAAGGCCAAACCCCCCGGAAACATACCCACCATAACCTTAGCAAATGCAATCAGCCGCCTTGCTATCCCTCCCCTGTTCATTAGCTGGCCGGAAAGAATAAAAAAGGGAATTGCCAGCAGAGCAAAACTGTCCATCCCGGTAGCCATCCGCTGGGCTGCAGTGGTCAGGGCCGGGCCTGTATTAATACTCATAAGCATAGTGGAAACAGTGGCAATACCTATACTGAAAGAAATAGGAACTCCTATCAACAACAACATAGAAAAACTTCCAATTAAGACTAAAACATTAAGCAGTTCCATTTCTATTTTCCCTTACTTCAAATCCCTTCCTTATTTACTGCCTTAAGTACTGGCTCCTGTATCTCTTTTCCCTTGATCCTCTCTACCATAAAAACTAAAGCATAAAACATAATAAGCAACCCGCTTATAGGCAGCACCAGATAGACATATCCTAACTTGATCCTGAGGGCTGCGGAAATCTGCTCAAGTGCCAGGGTGATACCAACAAGACGAATCCCGCCAACAACCATTACGAGAAGCGCAAAAAGTAAAATAAAAAACTGGATGGCAAATTCAGCAATTTCCCTTATCTTTCCCTCAAGCCTTTCCAGGATAACTTCAATAGCCAGATGCATTTTCCGGCCGGTAGCATAGGCAGCACCCAGTAATCCGACCCAGATGAGAAGGAAGCGGGCCAGCTCCTCTGTAAAAGCACTCGGGTTTTTCAGGATAAACCTGGTAAATACTTGCCACAGCACATTAAACACATTAGCTGCCATAAGCACAATAAGAGTCCAAGCCAAAATACTATCGACTTTATCTTTTGCTTTTTTCCAGCTCATCTGACCGCCTTTATCTTCTGAATGATCCGGTTAATCTCCGGCTGATCCTCATATTCCTTGTATAAAGAATTCACTTTGTCTGCAAACAACCTCTTGTCAGGATAATAAATTTTGACACCTTGCGCCTGCACTTCCTCCAAAGCCCGTTGAGTCGCTTTTTCCCACAGTTTTTTTTGATAAAGGGCAGATTCCTCTGCCGCTTCCTGAAGTATGGATTTAAACTCAGAAGAAAGGCTTTGCCATACTTTGGTGCTGACTATAAGTACATCTGGAACAGCAGTATGTTCATCCAGAGAATAGAACTTGCATACCTCATAATGCCGGGAAAGATGAAAGCTGGGCGGGTTATTTTCCGCACCGTCAACCACTCCCTGCTGGAGAGCTGAATAAAGCTCACCCCAGGCGATCGGCGTAGGTGATCCACCAAGAGCAGTAACCATGCGCATAGAAGTCGGGCTTTCCTGAGTGCGCACCTTGATCCCTTCCAGGTCAGAGGGACTTAAGACAGGCTTATCTTTAGTGTAAAAACTACGGCTTCCAGCATCATAATAACAAAGCCCGCGCAGCCAGTATTTCTCACCTGCTAAAAGAAGTTTCTGTCCGGCCTCCCCTTCCAGGGCTTTAAAACGATGCTCTTTATCCCGGAATAAATAAGGCAGGCTCAAGATGCTCATGGCCGGCACAAAACCTTCCAATACACTACAGGACACTTTAGTCATACCCAGGCTTCCGATCTGAAGCAGCTCCAGGCATTCCCGCTCCGAACCCAACTGCTCACTGGGATAGATATCTATACGCATGCGGCCCTGTGATCTTTCTGCAACCAGGTCAGCCATTAATTCCATAGCCATGTGGACAGGATGAGTGGGAGCAAGCCCATGACCTAACTTTATCACAGTAATCCTGCTATCAGTTTTACAGCCTGCCAGAAGAAGAGATAATACTAGATAGGATATGAAGAAAATTGCTACATTGTTACATTGTTTCATAGTTAAAATCTTGCAATATACTGCCCACTGTTTTTCCTGCTTTTCCTGCCTTCCCTGTTTTTCTCTGCCTTTACTGTTTTTACTGCTTTTCTCTGCTTTTCATATAGTTGGTTTTATTATCCTAACCTGGATCTTATCAAATTCTGCAGCCAGCCCGGAAAACATATCCTTATCTTTATACATTCCGATTATCGCCCCGCCGGAACCGGCAAACTTAGCTGAAGCTCCGCATTGGCGGGCAATCTGGATCATTTTTTTGTTGCTGTTGCTTATCTTCATGATCCGGCTACGCAGGTTAAAATTTTCATTCATAATTTCAAACAAACCTTCTTTATCTCCTTCAACCAATAACTTTTTCCCGATCTCAGCGATATCTGCAATCTTTTCTAAAGTTTTAACCACAAAAGAGTCCCCTCTTTCAAAAGCTATTCGCATATCATTTAACACCTGCCCCGACACTTTCCCCAGGGCAGGTTTATAGGCGAGGAAAAGCCGGGGTAAAAGTTTTGGTTCCAGGGATTCATATTTTCCGTAACCGTGTGTTTTTATATACTCCCGGTCCAGGTCCATATAAACACACCCCTCATAAACCTGGATGACCCGGTCCATAAAACCGGCATTAATACCCAGCTCCACATTTTCCGCATCCAGAATAAGAGATGGTAGGACATTTTTCGGTATATCTACTTGATAAAACCTCATAAGCGCCCGTAAGGCAGCCGTGATAATGGCACTTGAACCTCCCAGGCCAAGCTGGCGGGGGATTGTAGAATCATAGCGGATCGTAAAATTTTTCTCACCAAGCCTGAAATCATTTTCCCGGCAGTATTCAAAAAAAATCTTTATTGCCGCTTTTATAAGGCGTACTCCGCCATAATACCCGTACATACTGATCTTTTCGACCATATCCTTTATACTCCGGTACTCAGAAGCATCCTGATCTTGGGCAACAATCCTCAGTTCAGAACTCTCTATCAATCTGACCCAAGCACGGAAATTTTTTATAGATATGGCTATAGTTTTACCAAAATACCCATCCGAAGGATTGCCTAACAATCCAGCCCGGGCATAAGCATATTCTTCAATCAACAACTGCAAGCACTCCTTTTACATAACCGAGTGATTCCGCCACTCCGGGAAGCGGATCATCAGCATCCTTTTCAAACTCAAAAGAAGCGGTTCCTTTATAGCCGATCTTAAGCAAAGTCCGGAGAAATTTTGGTATATCGATCACACCCCTGCCAATCTCGATAGTCTGCCCTTCTTTAGAGGCGGCAGAAACATCTTTTATATGTACATCAAGTAATCGGTCGGCAAATCTTTCCGCTGCTACTGAGGGATCAACCCCGGCCCGTTGCGTATGTCCTATATCAATACACAGACCAATACGCCGGTCCAGGTTTTTAATCTTTTCATAAGCACTTGCTGGAGTAGGATAGACTTTATCGATCGGCCCATGATTATGAATAGCTACTTTAATATCATATTCTTTGACCTTATTATCGACTAATGCCAAAAGACCAGGTGCAGGTACGCCTATTATCATATTCATACCCGCAGAACTTGCATACTCAAAAGCACGGTCTACCTCTCCCCTGTTTTTCATATATATAACCCCACCTCCATAAAGCTCGAGTCCGGCGGCTTTGACCTTACTGACTGTTGAGTTTATCTCCTCTTTTTTACTCTCCAAAGGAAGGTGAAAGCTCTTAAAGGTAATTCTCTTAAGTCCCAGCCTTTTAGTCATTGCCAGGGTATCTTCTAGATCAAATTTACGGAAAGTGTAAGAAGCCATTCCCAGGGTAAAAGGGGTATCTGATTTTACCGATCTTTCCAGACTCCCGGCTTTAGAAGCTCCCCCAATCTGAGGAAGCGATGTTGCTGCAATTCCCATACCGGCAAGCTTTAAAAAATCCCGGCGTTTCGTTTTTTTCATATCTCCCTCCTCCCTGAATTATTCATAAAACTCGTGAATAATCCAGGTTAATAACTACGAATAACCATGAATTACTCTAGTTTTTGTTCCATTTTGCATTTTTAGAAATAATTTAGGTCGGGAGCACCCAGGGTTTCCGGTAATGGCTTTTTACCAGTTTCTGGCCTTCCGGATCTCCGATTATCTTCTCTTTATCTGCATCCCATAGCACATACCTCTGCAGGCGTACTGCAATATTTGCCAAGTGACAGGCAATTACAGACTTATGGCCGATTTCCACATCAGCAACCGGTTTTTTCCTGCTCTTCATACAGTCTAAAAAGTTCTTCACATGCGTGAAGTGATAATCTCTTGAGCTGCCCTGCCTGGGTACAGACTGCATCCGGTTAATCCGGTTTGGCTGTTTAAAACTATCAGTTTCGGAATGGACTTCCCATCCTCCCCGGTCTACAACAAGGATTCCGTTTTCTCCATGAAACTCTACCCCATGTTCTCGCTGCCAGGGGCCTATACCACAGCCGATCATATGCTCCCACAGTAAGGAGAAACTTTTAAACTCCACAATGGACTGCTGTGTATCCGGCGTCTCCCGGATATCATCCGGAAAACCGTATTTGCCTCCAATGGCCATAGCCCCTTTCGGGTCTTCCTGCATGGCCCACATGACAACATCCACCATATGCGCCCCCCAGTCAGTCATAAGGCCGCCGGAATAGTCCCAGAACCAGCGGAAATTATGATGAACCCTCATCGGATTATAAGGCCGCTTGGGTGCAGGACCCAGCCAGAAATCATAATCTATATGCACAGGAGGCTTTTCGTCAGGCGGATGACCCAGTCTCCCCTTCCAGTCCAAATACGTCCAGGAGCGGAGCATCCGCAGTTTCCCAAGTTTTCCAGATCGTACAAAGGAAACAGCATCCTGGAAGTGGGCCGCACTGCGCTGTTGAGTACCGACCTGGACTATACGGTTGAACTTGTGGGCGGCATTTACCATGGCTCTCCCCTCTTCTATGGTGGTGGCCAGCGGTTTTTCTACATATACGTCTTTGCCGCTTTGACAGGCATAGATGGTAGGCAGAGCATGCCAGTGATCAGGGGTGGCCACAATTATAGCATCTATATCCTGGCGGTCGATTATCTTGCGGAAGTCCTTGTATGCCTCAGGTTTTTTGCTACGGTTTTCCTCAACGATCTTTACTCCTTCAGCAAGATGTTTTTCATCAACATCTGCAACTGCCAAGCATTCCACTTCCGGAATACGAAGAAAATCACTAAGATTGGCTTTTCCCATACCTCCGCTTCCGATCAGGGCGATATGGATTTTATCGCCAGGACTAACTTTTCTTGAGGCAGCTTTGACATTTACAGCTGACTCAAAACCAGCGATAAGCGCAGTTGTCCCTGCTAAAGTATAAGCTGATTTGCCTAAAAATTCTCGTCTTGTCACTTTTTTCATATTCTCTCCCGTTTACGAATAATACTATACAAATTAATCAGCCCTATTGCCAATGTTTATCTAAAAGGCGCTTAACCTCATTTAAAAAAATGGGTATTCCACTTGAAATCTAGTGATAATGATTCGATGAAAAATAATCATATTACAAGAATATCTTTCATATTTTAAGAAATAGGTGTATTTTACATATCATGAAAACCCAATCAGTTGACACCCATCCTCAAATTGAAAAAATACAAATTTCTTTGCTGAAAAAACAAAGTATAACAAAAAAATTTGCTCAAGTGTGCTCTCTTTCAGAGACAACTATTCATCTTTCAAAACGTGCATTAGCAATAACTAATCAGAATCTTGATGATAAAGAACTAAACTTGTTATTTATTAGTTATCAATATGGTAAAGATTTAGCTACCCGGGTAAATGAATATTTAAACGGATAGTACTATGGAATCTACTAATATTCTATTAGTATTAAAACCTTTTATCAAAGTACTGGATGAACTTTCAATTTCTTATT
>JAUWTR010000092.1 GCA_030614645.1 Candidatus Aminicenantota bacterium | reverse complement strand
TTCCTCAATGAAAGCATAGTGCTCCAAATAATCATCTGTTAAAGCACTGTAGTAGTTAGTCAGATTCTTTAAATGATGGGATCTAGTCTTTACAAACGTGGTGAGTTTACCCTGAGGAGTATGTTCGGCTTCTAATGCCAGATGAATTTTTTCTTGGAGAGCACCGCTCTCTTTTTTAATGACTTCTGCAAAGACCTCTTCTTTACTCCTGAAGTAATGATAGATCGTCCCTTTGCCTATTCGGGCCAATTTGGCAATTTCATCCACAGTGGTTTTAATAAATCCAAACCGGGAAAATAGAGCATGATAGACTTTAAGAATTGTGCTTCGCTTTTCACTACTCATCTTTTTATCTTTTCCGTTCATGAAATCGACTAGTTGACTATATTTGTTTTGTAGTCGATTATAATTATACACCTATCAGATTGTTTGTCAAGTTTTTTTAAAAAAATTTATTTACGACAGGAAATAATAAAAACAACTTCCTCTCTTTTTCTAGTTAAATACCAATTTCCGGGATGAACCTTATCCGATAACTGTATCCGGGCCGGAAGCTCCGCTGACTTCTATAAAAAAATGATCGGGAGCACAGATTATCCGTTCTCCAGGTAATGATACCGGAGGAGTATACTGACAGATCTTATGGCGGCAAGCTGATTCTGTGATCCAGGCTTTTCCCTTGTTTATCCGGGCAGTGATCTTTCCTTTTCCGGTAATAAATGTTTTTTCAGTGTTTTGCCTGAGAGATAGTTTAGCGAGAGACTGTCCATCCTGGTATATGGTGATGAATTCTCCGGAAGCCTGATCTGCTCCCGGCCTTTGAAAGGAGGCGATCGTCAGAGCAAAAGAGGGGGATAGGTTTTTATTAATCTCTTTCCAAAGAGAAGAGAGTTTTTGGGTGCGGATATCCCAGATCCTGCCTCCCTTGACCAAGCTGAATGATGGGCGCGTTTTCTGGTGTAAATGGCTGAAAGAGAGTGACAGGTCGGCTTGGGCAGGGTTCTGGACAGGCATCCATCCTTTTTGCTGAAGGACACTTGTCAATTCTTGTTTTTGGGGATGAGGATTAAGGAAGGCAAATCTTTTTCCGGAAGCAGTGTGGTATTTCTTTACTTCCTGCAGGATAACGGAGATAAACTGTTGTGGTTCATCGGCAATAAGCAGGAGTTCACATTCTGGGTTATTTTTTTTGGAAGCTAAGAGAAGAGGGGTTAGTAATGGTGTTGCCAGTATTGTTTTGAAAAAACTGCGTCTATCCATGTTAATCTCCTTTTTTTGTAATATCTATGATTCTTGGATACATTTTAATTTGGTTTATTGTCCGGAAATAGCGGAAGAGCCATAATGTTATTAATCCAATTCCCAGGAAAAAACCTAGCATACTGCTTTGCGGCAAGGATAAGGGGATAAACCCGGAAAAAAGATATCCGACTCCCATTCCTGCCAGGGCTGCTGCCAGCAGGCCTCCGAAAATTATGATCAGAGCCCGGGTGTAATTCTGCTCCGGTACTTCGATCCGGACTTTATCGCCGGGAGAAGCGTTTAAAGGGTTTTTTACTAAAAGCTGTCCTTTGGTTTTAGTGGGGCCGATACAAAGGTTGTGGGCTGAACATTCATCACAGGCTTGAAAACAGGAAACTTTCACCTGGGCCAGGCCTCCTTCTGTCGAAATGACAGTACCATTATCCTTCATCTTCCTTAAATAGGCGTCCGATAGCATTAGTCGGACATTTTTCAATTGCCGGAATTTTCTCCGGATCTATTTTTTTATAATCTTTGATTATTGCTAGATTGTTTTCCATTATTATAGCCTCAGGACAGGCCCTTGCGCAAATACCGCACCCAATACAGGCATTTTTGCAGGCCTTTTTTGGGGCTATCCCTTTATCCAGGTTGCGGCAAAAAACCAGCATATTCTGGGCAAGAGGAACCAGCTCAATGATATTCCTGGGACACGCTTCCACACATTTTCCACAGGCGGTGCATTTCTTTCCATCAACAACAGGCAGCCCATCTCCACCCATATGGATTGCGTCAAAGGGGCAGGCTAAAACGCAGTCTCCGAATCCCAGGCAGCCATAGGGACACAGTTTGTTTCCTCCGGTTAGATTTGCAGCATAACAGGTTGTGATCCCGAGATATATTCCTCGGTCTTTTGCTGCCTCTGTATCGCCATGGCAGAGGATACGGGCTATTTTCTTTACTACTTCACCTGCTTTTACACCCATGATCTCAGCGATTTTTATGATGGTTTCTTCCCCGCCGACCGGGCAGCCGTTTGTTTCAGCTTCACCCTTGATTACGGCTTCAGCAAAGGCCCGACAGCCGGAATATCCGCAAGCCCCGCAGTTTGCCTGCGGCAGAGCCTCTGATATTATTGCGACTTTAGGGTCTTCTTCGACCTTGAGTTTCTGATAGGCAATAGCAAGCCCGACAGAGAAGATCAATCCCAGAGCTCCCATGGTGAGAATCGGTATTAATACATCCATTAGTTTATCATTCCTGAAAAACCGGTAAAGGCAAGCGCTATGATTCCGGCTATGATCAAGGCGATTCCAGCGCCTTTTAAAGGCTCAGGCACATCAGCCAGGTCGAGCTGTTCCCGGATTCCTGCCATAAGTACAATGGCCAATGTGAATCCCAGGCCGGACCCGACCCCAAAAACAACTGTTTTAGCAAAACCATAATCTTTCAAAGCTGCCAATAATGCCAGTCCCATTATCGCACAGTTAGTAGTTATTAGCGGCAGATAGATCCCTAAAGCCTGGTAAAGCGGAGGGCTGATTTTCCTGATGAACATCTCTACCAGCTGTACCAAGGCAGCGATGACCAGGATGAAAGAGACTATCTGGAGATAATCAAGATTGTAAGGGATAAGTATCCAGTGGTTGATCATCCAGGAAACAACAGCGGTTATAGTCATAACAAAAGTCACTGCCAGTCCCATAGAAAAGGCGGAGTCGATTTTTTTACTTACCCCGAGAAACGGGCAGATACCCAGAAAGTAATACAGGACAAAATTGTTTACCAGGATGGCTGCGATGAAGAGAGTTAAAAGTTCCATCAGTTTTTCCTCTTTTTTGTCTCGCTTTCAATTACAAGCGCGACTGCCAGCAGAATTCCCAGGGTGATAAATGCTCCTGCCGGGAGGATCATGATTATCCAGGGTTTAAACCAGGCTCCCATAACCTGATGTCCGAGGAAGGTTCCCATTCCCAATATTTCTCTGATCGAACTCAAGACCAGTAGAGCCAGAATAAAACCTGTGCTCATCCCCAGGGCATCTACTAGGGAGCGGCCTACGGAATTTTTTGAGGAAAAAGCTTCCTGGCGGCCGAGGATAATACAATTGACAACGATCAAAGGAATATATGGCCCTAGAGATTTGGATATGGGGGGGAAGAATGCGGCCATAAAACGGTCGGCAATAGTAACAAAGGTGGCGATGATCACGATATAGCTGGCGATTCGGACCTGGCTGGGGATTAATTTTTTTATGGAGGATACCACCACTGAGCTTAAAATCAGAACAAAGTAGGTCGCAAGGCCCATGGCTATCCCATTTATAACAGCATTTGTTACAGCAAGTATTGGGCACATGCCCAGAAGCTGCCGGAACACCGGGTTTTCTTCCCAGAGGCCCTTGATATATTCAGCTCCTACGCTTTTACTCGGCATCATTATCCTCGCTTATAAGTTTGCCTGCTTGTTTTATTTGTTTTAATTTCTCCAGGGACTGGTTTACAATACTCAGGACTTTATCTGACGATATGGTTGCCCCTGTGATAGTATTGACTTCATTTGCAGCCAATTCATCCTGGGATCTGACTGCCGGTTTTCGCAGGCTTAAGGCACTGCCAGCGTTTTTATTATCCCAGAATCTGAGAAAGAGTTCCTTATCTGTGATCTTTGCTCCCAAACCTGGAGTTTCTTTTTGTTCGAGTATGGACAAAGCATTGATTTTTGTTATATTAGGATCAGTACCAAACATGAGGCTTATAATATCTTGAAAGCCTGTTCCGGAAGTATAAACAGCATATCCGATCAGATTACCGTCCCTGTTTTTCCCGCCGTATATAGTAAAGTTTTTCTCTGTAAATAACTCTTCGCTTGTGTCTGTCCCCGGCACTACCTCAAGGATAGCAGCTTCGATCTCCTGCTGCCTATTGAGAGCAATCCGGTCTTTGGTCAGCATTCCGACTACAGCCATTAGGCTTCCGGATATGAGTCCTACTGCGGTTAACACAACGATCATTCTGGCTGAAAGATTCAATGCGTGCTCCTTTCACCAAGAATGCGTGGCCGAGTATAGCGGTTTATCAGCGGCACAAAAGTGTTCATGAGCAATATGGAGAACATCACTCCTTCTGGGAATCCTCCGAAAAGCCTAATAATCCCGATAAGGAGGCCGATTCCTAAGGCATATATCCAGGCCCCGAGGGGCGATATCGGGGAAGTCACCATATCTGTGGCCATAAAGAATGCGCCGATTATTAGTCCGCCGGCAAGGAAATGAAAAGCAGGGGAAGCATACTTGTCCGGGCCGGTAAGCCAGAAAATCCCTGTAAACACAGTCAGTATTGAAATAATCCCCACGGGAATCCGCCAGTCGATAGCTCGCTTGTAAAGCAGAAAGGCTGCGCCTAACAATAGTGCTACAGCTGAAGTCTCACCCAAGCATCCGCCGATATTTCCCCAGAAAAGGTCCTTAAGCGGAGTCAGAGCCCCCTGGGCGGCTGCAGCTTGAAATTTTAAATTTCCGAGGGGAGTGGCATAGGTAGCGGTATTGATTTGGTTGGTTACTGGTGGTATCCAAGTTGTCATAGCAACAGGGAAAGCGACCTGAAGAAAAGCACGCCCTACTAAAGCCGGGTTGAAGATATTGTCGCCTAAGCCACCGAAGACATGTTTTCCTAAAGTGATAGATACGACAGCCCCGATCACAACTATCTCCAGGGAAAGGGAGGGTGGAAGCGTCATCGCCAGCAGCAAGCCTGTGATAATGGCAGATCCGTCCCAGAGGGAATGCATTGGTTTCTTTCTGGCTTTAAGGAAAACGGCCTCTGTTATCAAACAGGCGGAAACAGAGAGTAGATAGATAAGCAGAGCTCTTATTCGGAAGAAATAGAATGATGCCGCAATTGCAGGGATCAAGCTGATGATAACAGCATACATGATCTTTGGTACAGAGTCTTTTCCTTTAAAATGAGGAGATGATTTAAGGATAAATCTGTTATTCGTCATCAGGCGCTCTTTTTTCTCTTTAAGTCAGTGATTTTATTTTTTCCCACCCGGAGCCAGTGAACCAGGGGAATCCCGGCTGGGCAGGAATACTGGCAGGAGCCGCATTCCACACAATCCATAATGCCCCGGCTTTCCGCTTCGGACAGATAGTCTAATTTGCTGTATTTCATAAGCTGGGTAGGGACTAAGCCCATGGGGCAATGAGTGACACATCGGCGGCAGCTTATGCAGTTATGTTCGGTTATCTGCTCCGGCTCAGCCCAAGCCAGGATACCGGAAGTCCCTTTAATAACCGGAACATCAGGTGTCCCTTGGGCAAGTCCCATCATTGGCCCGCCCATGACTAGAATATTTGCACTATCCTGCAAGCCGCCGCAATAGTCGATGGCATTTTGGAAAAGAGAGCCTATCCGGACTATTAGATTTTTTGGGGAGGTGATTCCGGCTCCGGACACAGTCAGGGCTCTTTCATAAAGGGGTTTTCCCGTGTTTACAGCATCCCAGATCGCTTTGACAGTGCCGACATTCTGCACCACTACTCCTACATCAAAAGGAAGCCCCCCTCTGGGCACAACCCGTTTTAGCAGGGCAGAGATGAGGTTTTTTTCAGCGCCCTGGGGATATTTTGTTTTTAAAAGAGAGATTTCCAGGGGGAAAGTATAATTTTTTTTCTGTAAAAGTTTATAGACATCTTGTTTGTTATTTTCAATGCCGAGTATAATTTTTTCTGCGCCTGTTGCAATCCGAACCAACTCTGCTCCTTGAATAATTTCATCTGGATATTCCAGCATCAGCCGGTGGTCGGCTGTAAGCAATGGTTCGCACTCACATCCATTGATTATGATCGTGTCAATAGGTTTGTCTTTGGGAGGAGACAGTTTTACTGCAGTAGGGAACGCTGCTCCCCCGAGCCCGACTATTCCAGCATCTTTGACAATATGGCGGATTTTTTCCGGATTTAATGACAAAGGATTTTTGTGCTTTTTGATTTCAGGAAAAACACGATCATCGCCGTCATTGGAAATTGTAACCGCAGGAACAGGATTGCCCAACGGGTGATTGTAATTTTCGACTTTCATCACTTTTCCAGAAACACTGGAATGAACACAGGCGGAAAAAAACGATTTGCTCTCTCCGATCTTTTGCCCCATAAAGACCTCATCTCCTTTTTTGACTAGAGGTTCAGCGGGGCTGCCAAAATGTTGATGTAATGGTATGATTACTTTTTCTGGAGCTGGCAGCGGTTGCAGAGATGTATGGCTGGTCGCTTCCTTTAATTCCTGCGGATGTATACCATGAGGAAACGTCTTTGTTTTCATTATTTCAAGCGCTCAAATATTAGTTCTAAAGTGTATTAATTCTATGCTCTCTTTGTCAATATAAATAACACAGCGTGACCATGACGGTGATAATAAAGTTTTGCATGTTATATAAAAGTGATATAA
This sequence comes from Candidatus Aminicenantota bacterium, assembly GCA_030614645.1. Lineage (GTDB taxonomy): Bacteria > Acidobacteriota > Aminicenantia > Aminicenantales > Aminicenantaceae > JAUVXM01. The sequence goes on along the minus strand of JAUWTR010000092.1, from coordinate 141 downwards.
TATAAAAAGAAATATTTTGTAAATTACATGAGGATTTGAAATGGATATTACTCTTAAAGAAGTACAAAACAAAAAAGAGTTAAAAAAGTTTATCTATCTGCCGGAAAAAATCCATAAAGATCATCCTAATTGGGTACATCC
>JAUWTR010000019.1 GCA_030614645.1 Candidatus Aminicenantota bacterium | reverse complement strand
TGTTGATTACAATATCATTCAGACAATAGAATGTTTTTCCTCTGGTGAAAACTTCAATCATCTGGAGATGGCTAACGCTTTTATTTTAGCCATCCAGATAGGCATCAAGAGATAAAAACATCTCACTTCGCGGAACATCTGTAAGAAAGCCGAGGCTTCCCAGATTTACTCCCATAACCGGTACTTTTTTCTGGGCAGCAAGATGGGCGATACTTAGTAAAGTCCCGTCTCCCCCCAGGACAACAACCAGGTCCACTTTGGAAGGAATTCTTTCCCTGGCAATAGTTCCTGTCCGGCCGAGTTTTTTAGCAGCGGCTTCTTCCAGCACGCATTCAATCTCTTTCTGAGAAAAATAGCGGCTCAGCTCTTCAAGGGCTTTTTTTACATCAGGGGCATGCGGTTTTATTACAAATCCAACGCGCTTAATTTTTCGCATTCCAGACTGCCTCCTTTACTAAATCCTTCAGGCTTTTTTGGCTTAAACTCCCGGAATCCAGGGACCACCTAATAAAAAATTCCCGATTTCCTTTCTGCCCCTGGACAGACGTCCTCATAACTCCTTTAACATTAAACCCCATATCTTGAGCTAGGTGGGTAATTCTGGTTAAAACCTCCTCATGTAAAACCGGATCACGCACAATGCCTTTTTTTCCTGCCTGCTCTTTTCGCACTTCAAATTGAGGTTTGATCAGGGAAATCAAGTCGCCATTTCCTATAAATGTTTTTAGCGCAGGTAGAATTTTTAACACAGAAATAAATGACACATCCATAGTAATAAGATCCAAAGTATCGGAAAAATCTTTCTTCTCTAAATAACGGGCATTTTTATTTATCAACACCACCCGCGGATCTTTGCGCAAATTCCAATCAAGCTGCCTGGTGTCCACATCCACAGCAAAAACCTTCCTTACTCCTCGCTGCAACAGACAATCGGTGAAGCCCCCTGTAGATGCCCCCAGGTCAGCAGCGACCTTGTTGTCTACGGAAAATTTGAACTTTTCAAGAGCTTCCCCTAATTTTAATCCTCCTCGGGACACAAAAGGCAACATTTCCTTTAACGTTAATTTCTGTTCTTTATCCAATAATTGACAAGGTTTTTGGACTCTCTCCTGCTGCAAAAAAACCAGGCCAGCCATAATCAATGCCCGAGCTTTCCGAAGGTTTTCAGCCAAGCTTTGATTAACGACCAATTTGTCTGCCCGTACCTTGTTGTTCATTGCTCACCGGCTGTCCGAGCAATGAACTCTCTTATCTGCTCGGCCAGTCCTTCTGCATCCAATTTCAACATGGCTTTGATCTGCTCTACTTCACCAGCCGGATAAATATCCAAAGGCAGACCTATGCTTTTAAAACGGACATCAAATTTCATATTTTTGTCCAGCACTTCCCGGACTGCGCTTCCAAACCCTCCGTTTATAATACCCTCCTCCACAGTTATGATCCTGCAGCCGGACTGAGCATATCTCAGAATCATCTCCTCATCCAGAGGTTTGGCAAAACGGGCATTTACTACAGCTAAGTCTAGTCCCTCTTTTTTCAGCTTTTTGGCTGCTTCCAGAGCCGCATAGACCATATTACCAAATACAAAAAGCAGATCCGAGCCTTCCCTCAGGAGCTCGCTTTCCCCCAGAGGAATTTGTTTCATCTCCTTATCGATAGTAACCCCATATACTTTCCCTTTGGGGAAACGCACAGCAGCAGGATGAGAATATAAAAAGGCAGATTTTACCATATGCTGCAGTTCATTTTCATCTTTGGGCGCCATTACTATCATATTAGGCATGTGCCTGAGATAGACAATATCATTGATACCCTGATGAGTAGGTCCGTCAGCAGGTACGATCCCAGACCTGTCGAGGGCAAAAACAATGGGAATATCCATCAGGCTGACATCATGATAAAGCTGGTCATAAGCTCGCTGGAGAAAAGTCGAATAGATCGCTACCAGCGGTTTAAATCCCCCAAGTGCCAGCCCGGAAGCAAAATCAACAGCATGCTGTTCCGCTATGCCTACATCATAGAATCGTTCCGGATACTTCTGTCTAAAAGCTTCCAACCCGGTTCCTTCCGGCATTGCTGCTGTTATGGCCACTATCTTTTCGTCTTTCCCAGCCAGTTTGACTACAGTACTGCCGAATACTGAAGAAAAAGTAGCCCTTTTGTCAGTACTGCTAGCTTTGCCGGATTTGATCTCAAAGGGAGAAGCACTGTGAAACCGGGCTGGGTTTGACTTGGCAGGAGCATAACCTTTCCCTTTTTTAGTCACACAATGAATGAGAACCGGGCCCTTGCAGTTTTTTGCTTCTTCAAAAACTTCTATTAAAGACGACAAGCTGTGTCCCTGAACCGGACCGATGTACCGTATTCCCAACTCTTCAAATAGCAAGCCTGGGAAAAAAACCTTCTTAATCGCCTCTTCCAGTCCCCGGCCCATCTTTATTAAAGGCCAACCAATTACAGGCAGGGCTTTTAAAAATGTTTTCGCATGATCTTTAATGCGTAAGTAAGGTTGTCCGGAAACAAGGTAAGTAAGATATCGGGAAATGGCCCCTACATTTGGAGATATCGACATTTCATTGTAATTCAAGACAATGATCAGCTTCTCTCTCAGATGGCCGATCTGGTTTAATGCTTCCCAGGCTATTCCTCCGGTCAACCCTCCATCTCCGACCACAGCCATAACATGGTGTCCTTCTTTTTTCTTGTCCCTGGCTACAGCCATACCCAGAGCTGCTGAGAGGGCAGTAGAAGCATGACCTGTGTTAAAACCATCATACTCGCTTTCCTCACGACAGGGAAAGCAACTCAGGCCATCTGCCTGCCGCAAAGTCGAAAACCTGTTTTTACGGCCGGTGATAATCTTGTGAGTATAGCACTGATGCCCCACATCCCAAATAACTTTATCCACGGGAAAATCGAAGACAAAATCCAGGGCCAGGGTTAGCTCTACCACCCCCAGATTTGAAGAAAGGTGTCCGCCGGTTTTTGAGACGACCTGAATGATCAAATCTCTGATTTCTCCCGCCACTTGAGAGAGTTCTTTTAAAGTAAGTCTTTTTATGTCCTGGGGGGATTCTATCTCATCCAGTATTTTTCGCATTCTCTTTACCTTTCTTAACCTTTAAAAGCATTGCTGCTAAAAATATCAGTTCTTTTGTGTCTAATGATATCCTATCCAAGGCAGCAATCGCCAGGCTTATATATCTTTCCAACCTCTCCATTGTTTTTTCATAACCATATACGGCTATAGAATTAGGACGGGTAACTCTGCTGCTGGAAACATCTTCCTCTGAATCCAGAATATCATCCCGGGTCTGAAATGCCAGTCCGATATTTTTGCCATAATCATATATAGCCTCCATCTGGGACAAAGAGGCCTGTCCCAACAAAGCCCCTGTCTTTACTGAGGCAAGGATCAAAGAAGCTGTTTTTTTCTCGATAATACTTTGAAATTCCTCTTTAGAAATTCCTTCCGGTGTAAGTGTAACATCCAGCATCTGTCCGCCGATCATCCCTCCCACACCAGCTGATCTGCTAACCTCTATAATAACCTCTCCCCTGACACCTGCAGCCTGTCCTTTCAGGGAGGAGCTGGCCATTAATTCAAATGCCAGAGTTAATAATCCATCCCCGGCTAAAAGGGCAATATCTTCACCATAAGCCTTATGACAGGCAGGCTTTCCCCTGCGAAAATCATCATTATCCAGGCAAGGCAGATCATCATGAATAAGCGAGTAATTATGGATCAACTCAATTGCACAGGCAAAAGGAAGGACTGTCTTTTGGTCAGCGCCAAAGCTTTCTCCTACTGAGAGGGTAAGTAAAGGCCGAAACCGCTTTCCTCCAGAAAGCACAGCATAGCGCATTGCCTGAGATAAAACGGAACCATCCCCAGGTAGAATCGTATCCAGAGCAGTATCCACTGCACTTTTTTTTTGTTTCAAGCTCTCAACAACATCCATTTTTCTCTAAAAAGGGAGGTCGTTGTTTTCTCCAGTTTCCGGCTCCTCTGGCTTTTCAAGGACTGCTTCTTTTTTTTCTTTAAGCTCAAATGCTTCCGGCTTTACTTTCCCTTTATCATCTTGCAAGAGAATTTCGATTTTCTTTTCTGCTTTTTCAAGTTCAGCTCTCAAATATTCAGCAAGCTTTATTCCCTTTTCAAAAAAAGCCAAAGATTCATCTAGAGGCAGTCTCCCATCCTCCAATTTTTCAACTGTTTTCTCCAGTTCAGCTAATGCCTTTTCAAAACTTATGTCACTCATGCGGATTTCTCCTTATAATCGAAGCACTTTTAGATTGCTTCGTCACTTTGTTCCTTGCCCTGACGTTTTTTTTATCTTATCGTATATATTTTTTTTTGTACTCACTCTATCTACGCGGCAGTCAAACTCCCCTTGGTAAAAGGTTACAGTCATCTCTTCTCCCGCCTTAACCTCATTAATACTACTTACAATAGACCTTCCTTTATTCTTCCAGCATAGAGTATAGCCTTTTTTAAGAATATTCAGGGGACTGAGATTATGCAGCTCAGCGCAAAACTTCTCCCAGGCTCCTTTTAAGCTTTGAAGCTTTGTCTTTATAATATTGGTAAGTCTTTCTTTTAAAAAACGGGTTCTGGATAAACCCTCGGATACTTTGTGCTGTTCGGACTTTATAGCATTAAGCGCCCGCATTTCCAGTTCATCTATAGTCTGGGCATTGCTTAGTAATCTCACTTTAAAATTCTGAAATGCCCGGTGCTGAATCAAGCCGGTTACCTTATTGACCTGTTGCTGAGTATAATATTTTAGATAATGGACAATCCTCCCTTCTAACATGTTTATTTTTTCACTAAACGATTGTTCCTTTTCTATGACAAGTTCCGCAGCTGCAGTAGGAGTTGAAGCCCGGATATCAGCAACAAAATCCGCGATAGTAAAGTCAACCTCATGTCCCACAGCGGATATGACTGGCAGGGGACAGGCAAAGATTGCTCGCGCAACAGGTTCTTCATTAAACGCCCAAAGATCTTCCATAGAACCACCCCCCCTTCCCACAATAATAACATCTATATCCGGGCAAGAGCTGAAATACTCAATTCCTTTTGCAATTTCCTCAGCAGCACCTTCACCCTGAACTCTTGCCGGGTAAATCAAAATGTGAAGCCGGGCAAAGCGTCTTTCCAGGGTCTGGAGAATATCAATGATAGCTGCACCTTGGGGAGATGTTACTACCCCTACTTTTTTAGGCAGCAAAGGCAATTTTTTCTTGATCTCTGGAGAAAAAAGGCCTTCTTTTTTTAATTTTTCTTTCAGCTGCTCAAAAGCCAGTTGGAGAGCTCCTTTTCCTTTCGGCTCGATCAACTCGACCTGAACCTGATACGTCCCTCTGCGTTCATATACTTTTATACTCCCCCGACAGACAACTTGCAGTCCGTTTTCCAATTTAAAAGGAACCTTCTGGGCAAGCGAACTCCACATCACAGCGCTTAGTTGGCTTTTTTCATCTTTAATAGTGAAGTATAAGTGGCCTGAATGAGCACTAGTGAAGCCGGAAACTTCCCCTTCGATCCAGACCTGGGGAAATCGCTCCTCCAGCTCTATTTTAATCAACCGGGTGATCTCTGAAACAGAGTATATCTTTTCTGGCTTGACCAGCCCCTTATCCTCCATCTTTCTCCTCAGTAATATTCTCGCGTTTTATTGAACAGGCCTTTCCGGATTCAACATCAATTTCAATACATACTGCGGAAAGGATGCCATCTCCTTTTTGCGGCTCAAACCGCTGCGGCCGGGAAGTAAGAAATCTTTGCACGCCCTGGTCCTTACGGATCCCGATCACTGAATTGACACATCCGACCATGCCAACATCTGAGATATATGCTGTGCCATCAGGCAAAATCCTTTCATCTGCAGTCGGGACGTGAGTATGGGTGCCAAGAAGAGCTGAAACTCGCCCATCAAGATACCAGCCCAATGCTTGCTTTTCAGAAGTAGCCTCAGCGTGAAAATCAACAAATATCACCGGAGTGACTTTCCGAATTTTTTCAATCTCTCTGTCAGCTACCCGAAAAGGACACTCAATCGGCTCCATGAATACCCTTCCCTGTAAGTTCAATACTCCCACTCTAATGCCACTGTCATGAGTGAAAATAGAGGAGCCTCTTCCCGGACAGGGGTCGGGATAATTTGCAGGACGCAGCAATCCCGGTTCTTCATCTATATAATCGAGCGCTTCTTTTTTATCCCAGATATGATTTCCGGAAGTTAGGACATCAAGATGGCTGAAAAGTTCCTCTCCGATCTTTTGAGTGATCCCAACTCCCCCGGCAGCATTTTCACCATTAGCAATAATAAATACAGGAGAATATTTTCGCACTAGACCAGGAAGAAGCTTCCGCATGGCATTTCTGCCCGGACGGCCAATAATATCACCCAGAAATAGGATTTTCAGCTTACCTGGCATATTCAACTGCTCTCATTTCCCGAATGACCGTAACCTTGATATGCCCAGGGTAATCTAGCTCATCTTTGATTTTTCGGGCTATATCCTTTGCCGCCAGCGTAGCTTTTTCATCTGAAATCTTCTTGCTTTCTACAATAACCCTTATTTCTCTTCCCGCCTGCAGGGCAAATGCTTTAGCTACTCCCTCATATGAATTCGCAACCTCTTCCAATTTTTCCAGACGCTTTATATATGCCTCCAACAGTTCTCGCCTGGCCCCGGGCCGGGCCGCTGAAAGCGTGTCAGCCGACTGCACCAGGACCGCTTCCACCGAAGGAAATTCAATATCCCGATGGTGAGAAGCAATTGCCTGCCACACAGCTTCTTTTTCTCCATACTTGTTCGCCAAGGAAACACTTAGTTCCGTATGTGTTCCTTCGACCTCCCGGTCTACCGCCTTTCCTATATCATGCAGCAGGCCGGCACGCATTGCTACATTAACATTCACTCCCAGTTCTCTTGCCATCAATGCAGATAAAAAAGCAACCTCTCTGGAATGCTGTAAAACATTTTGCCCGTAACTCGTCCGGTATTTCAACTTCCCCAGATGTTTTATCAATTCCGGATGAATATCCGGGATGCGAAGTTCAAGGACAAGCGCCTCTCCCTCCTGTTTGATCTTTTCTTCCAATTCTACTTTAACTGTTTCCACTACTTCTTCAATCCGGGCAGGATGTATCCTGCCGTCAACCACAAGTTTCTCAATCGCCAAGCGAGCCATTTCCCGACGAATCGGATCAAAACTTGAAAGGATTACAGCTTCCGGAGTATCATCAACAATGATATCTACACCTGTTGCCATTTCCAGTGCCCGAATATTTCTCCCCTCTCTTCCGATTATTCGCCCTTTCATATCATCAGTAGGAAGGTCAACAACAGATACAGTGGTTTCAACTACATGCTCTGCAGCCGACCTCTGAATTGCCTGGCTGATAATATCTCTAGCCACGAGATGGCCTTTTTCTCTTGCCTGTTCTTCGATCCTGCGGACTATTTGTACCGCTTCCAGCTTAGCCTCATCTTCTATCTTCTTTTTTATCTCCAACTTAGCTTCCTCTTTACTTAAACTGGCTATACGCTCGAGTTCTAATATGGTCTTATTTCTAAGTTCATCCTGCTTTTTTTCTTTGTTGGAAATCTCTTGTTCTCTAGAGAATAAGCGGCTCTCTTTATTAGTAATCTCTCTTTCTTTCCTTTCCATGCCCTGAATTCTTTCGTCCAGTTTTTCTTCCTTTTTTACCAGCCTTCTTTCTGTCTCATTTAACTTATGCTGTCTGTCACGAGTCTGTTTGTCAAAATTAGCCTTTAGGTTTAGGAATTTCTCTTTCTCTTGGAGCGCAATTTCACGTTTTGCTTTTTCTGTTTCCTCTTGTGCCCTTTTTTTTATTTCATCCGCTTCTCGCTTGGCATTAATGATAAGGCGGCTTCCGGAGTTCTTTTTGATTATTATAAAAACCAGTACGCCTGATGATATCACTGCAGCGGCGACTGCAAACCATGTTATTAGATTCACTCTATTCACCTCCATATAAGAGTTGATTGGAGATGAAAGCGTGGAGGGGTTTAAATATTCATTTTTTCCGCATGTTTTTTAAATTTATTTAATTGATTCACCGATAGTCTTGTATGTATTCTCATCTTTTAAAAGATAAGCCTCCAAACTTTCTATTTCATTCTCCATATGCCCGATTACTTCGACTAAGCTGTCAAATTTCTTTTGATTGAGAAACAACTCATCTGTTATGTTTAAGGCTGCTAAAACTGCTACCTTTAATCTATCCGCAGTTTTTGACTTTACTGCAACTTCCCGCATCTTCTGGTCAATATACGAAGTAAGATGGCTTATATATTGTTCATCCTCCTCTCCTTTAACCCTTATTTTATATTTTTGGTTGTAAATCTCTATTTCAATAATTTTATCAATCATAATTCAATTAGATCGATCTGGTTTATTATTGTTTCTATTTTTTCCTTGATCGCCTCCCTCTCCTTTTTAAATATATTTAAGCTTTTGTCAAGTTGTCCGGCTTTTTTTGCCTGTTCAACATAATTTTTATTCTCTTCCTTTAACTCTTTAATGTTCTTTTTAAGCCTTTTATTCTCACTCAGGAGCTTGTTAATATACTCGACAATCTGAGATATCTTCCCTTCTAGAATTTTAATTCTTTCTAATTCGCTTGTCAATTTTCCGCCCCTCCCTTAAGAAGAATTTATATTCTGTTTGTAAAGCTATAATGATCTTTATTTCGCCTGAACTATTCATAAAAAATGTCGACTTGTGAATAATACAGGTTAGATAACATTCTGCTTCTTCGTCATTCTTATGCTGCCGATTGCTTGACCTTTTGGGCTAACTGAACAAAGGTTTCTGGAGATTTGACTGCTAGATCAGCCAGAATTTTCCTATCAAGTTCAATATTCAGATTCTTTAAACCATCGATAAAACGACTATACGAAAGACCATTGTTTACTGCTGCCGCTTTAATTCTAATAATCCATAAACGCCTAAAATCTCGCTTCCGGGTCCTTCTGTCCCGGTAAGAATATTGGAGAGCCCTTTCGACTGCTTCTTTAGCAGTACGGTAATTATGGTTTCTTGCCCCCCAATATCCTTTGGCATGCTTTAATATTTTAGATCTTCTTTTCCTTTTTTTGGTGCCTCTTGTCACTCTCGGCATTTTTTTCTCCTTTAAAAATCATTGGGGAGCATTCTCTTAATCCTTTTTCTATCTGCAGCGCTTATCAGACCAGCCTTCCCCAATTTTCTTTTTCTCTTGGCTGTTTTTTTGGTAAGAATATGACTCTTACACGATTTATTATATACTATTTTCTTCTTCCCAGTTACTTTGAACCTCTTTTGGGCTCCTTTATGTGTTTTTAGTTTTGGCATCTTTTTCTCCTGTTTTAATTGGGGCTGCTAGAGTCGAGACAGCCCATGGTTGAGAACGGACCTTTGAAGCCTGTTCCCCCAACTCTTTGATATCTTCGAAGACTCTCTCCAGAATGCCATGTGCTAATTCTGGTTTTGCTTTTTCTCTCCCACGAAGCATAACAGTTATCTTCACTTTGTTGCCCTCTTCAAGAAACCTCTTAACATGGCGAACTTTAAAACTGTAATCATGAATGCTGATTTTAGGCCTAAATTTTATCTCTTTGACCTGAAACTGCTTTTGGCGCTTCTTGGCTTCATGTTCCTTCTTGTGTAAGTCGTAAAGAAACTTTCCATAATCCATAATCCTGCATACAGGGGGTTTTGCGTTTGGTGCTACTTCAACCAGGTCCAGGCCTTGCTCTTGAGCTAAAGAAAGAGCTTTATCAAGGGAAATGATTCCAAGCTGTTTTTTGTCATTATCTACAGCTCTAACTTCTCTGGCCCGAATATCCTTATTTATTCTATGCGGCTTTATTTTACGTATTACAGGATGATATCTTCGTCTTCTAATAACTAACCTCCTTAAAATTTTACATCTATAGATCTATTGGCAATTAATAATATAATTTTTTCAAGAAATTTCTCAACATGTATTTCCCCTTCATCCCCGTGAGTATGTATTCTTAGCGAAGCAGTTTTTCTCTCTACTTCTCTATCTCCAACAATAAGGATAAGCGGTATCTTATTGGTTTCCGCATCTCTAATTTTGTATCCCATCTTTTCCCGGCGTGCATCAACCAAAGTGCGTAATCTCCTATTTTTAAAAGTCTCGTTTATCGACTCAGCATATTCAGTATGCCTGTCAGCTATGGGAATGATCACCACCTGTACCGGAGCCAACCAGAGTGGAAAATTCCCATTATAATGTTCGATCAGAATGCCAAAAAACCTTTC
>JAUWTR010000192.1 GCA_030614645.1 Candidatus Aminicenantota bacterium | reverse complement strand
GTTTTTTTGAATACGACATCGGCAATTTTTATGAATGATTCAGGATGATTAAGAAAGCCGTTGGCAAGGATGAGCGGGCATGGTTCTTCTCCTTTAAGGAGAAGAGAGTGAAGACTGTATCCGAGGGGATTTTCCACGCTGGGGAAAATCCGCGTGTTTTCGGATCAACTAACCTGATTCTTTCTTAAGGCTAAGAAGCCTAGAAAAAATGGGAGAACTCAGTTACTCATTTATTGACATATGAAACGCAAGTTGATATTATTTTTTATCATTCCAAAAAAAGGATTTTTTTCATGATAAAAAGATATACTCGTCCCGAAATGGGTGCAATCTGGGAAGAAAAAAACAGGTTTCAAAAATGGCTTGATGTTGAAATAGCAGTTTGTGAGGTCTGGAGCGAGTTAGGAAAAATTCCTTCCGAAGCACTAAAACGTATTAAGGAGAAGGCATCTTTTTCAGTAAATCGTATTGATGAAATCGAAAAAGTCGTAAAACATGATGTTATTGCATTTCTTACTTCTGTAGCAGATAGTATCGGAAAAGACTCCCGTTTTGTCCATATGGGCCTTACTTCTTATGATGTAGTCGATACCGCACTTTCTCTACTAATTAAAGAATCTCTTGAAAAAATACGAAAAGATACTGTGTCACTTAATTCAGTGCTAAAGGAACAAGCGCTCAAGTACAAAAAGACGGTTATGGTTGGCAGGACACATGGAGTTCATGCAGAACCAATAACCTTTGGTGTTAAAATTGCAGTTTGGTACGAAGAAATCAAGCGTCACATCAAGCGAATCGACCAAGCTCTGGATAACATAAGTGTGGGTCGAATTGCCGGAGCTGTAGGAACATATATTCATCTTGACCCACAAGTCGAGTTGAAATCTCTAAAAAAGCTGGGGCTTAAACCAGCAAAAGCTTCCACACAAATTCTACAGCGTGACCGGCATGCAGAGGTCGTTTACGTTTTGGCTCTGCTTTGCGCATCTATGGACAAATTCGCACAAGAGATCAGGCATCTTCAAAAGACCGAAACCCTAGAAGTAGAGGAATCATTTACCAAGGGGCAAAAAGGGTCTTCTGCCATGCCTCACAAAAAAAACCCGGTGCGTACGGAAAGAATATCAGGTCTGGCCCGAATCCCAAGGGGAAACCTTCAAATAGCCCTGGAAAACATTCCTCTCTGGCATGAGCGTGATATATCCCACTCATCCGCTGAAAGGATCATCCTTCCAGATACCTTCATTGTTACAGATTATCTCCTATCCGAAACAACCAAAATTATTAATACTTGGAACGTAAAACCAGAGCGGATGAGAGAAAATATCAATCTCACCCGCGGCCTGGTCTTTTCACAAAGAGTACTCCTGGCACTTACACAAAAAGGCCTATCCAGGGAAGATGCTTATCAGCTTGTTCAGAAAAACAGTCTTAAAGCCTGGGATAATAAGCTCAATTTTATAGATCTTTTAAAAGCTGATTCAGACATATTAAAAAAGTTAACCCAGAAAGAAATAGAAGACTGTTTCTCTCTGGAACCTTACTTGGATAAGATTGATTATATTTTCGAAAAGGTGTTTTCTCATGAAAGTTAGAGTTCTAGTTTCCTTTAAGAACAGCATTTTAGACCCCCAGGGGAAGACAGTAAAACACTCCCTGAATACCCTTGGCTATGATTTTGTGGATGAAGTCAGGCAGGGCAAGGTATTTGAGCTTGAGCTAAAGGGAATCTCCCGGGAAAAGGCAGGAAAGATCATTCCTGAAATCGCAGATAAAGTACTTGCCAATCCCATTATTGAAAAATTCTCTTTTGAAATCATGGATTAAGCTTAATCTAAACAGCGAGGTCTCTACAATGAAGTTTGGAGTGGTCGTTTTTCCAGGTTCAAACTGTGACTCTGATACTCTTTATGTAGTAAAAGAGGTTTTTAATCAGGAAGCAGAATTTCTTTGGCACAAAGATCATGATCTGAAGAACTCAGACTGCATCATCTTCCCCGGAGGATTCTCTTATGGTGATTATCTTAGATCAGGGGCTATAGCCCGGTTTTCTCCCTTAATAAAGGAAGTCCGCGAATTCGCATTAGATGGAGGCCTGGTCCTCGGTATATGCAATGGCTTCCAGATCCTTTTGGAATTAGGACTTCTCCCCGGAGCAATGCTCAGAAATAAAAACCTCAAGTTCCTTTGCCAACACGTTAATATCCGTATAGACAATACTGATACTCCATTCACTCTAGCAGGAAATGTCGGGCAAGTACTGAGCATTCCTATTGCTCACTTCGATGGGAATTACTATATAAACAATAACGGCTTCAATGATTTGAATAAACAAGATCAGATAGTCTTCCGGTATTCAGAACCGAACGGAAATCTGAGTAAAAAATCCAACGTCAACGGATCAATCCAAAGCATCGCCGGACTTATTAATAAAAATGGCAATGTTCTGGGCATGATGCCCCATCCAGAACGTGCTTCCGAAGCAATACTTGGCAGTGATGACGGCCGGGTGATATTTGAATCAATAATTCAATATTTAAACAAGGCAAAGAAGCCATGCTAGATGAAAAGACAATAACAGGCCACGGCTTAACATCTGAAGAATATGAACTGATAGTCCGGCTGATAGGCAAACATCCAAATCTAACCGAGCTCGGCATTTTTTCATTGATGTGGTCAGAACACTGCAGTTATAAAAGTTCTAAACCTCATCTAAAAAAACTACCTGTTACCGGGAAAAAAGTTATTCAAGGCCCTGGAGAAAATGCTGGAATTATCGATATCGGCGGCGGATTAGCAGCTGTTTTTAAGATCGAATCACATAACCACCCTTCTTTTATAGAACCCTACCAGGGCGCAGCAACCGGAGTTGGCGGAATTTTACGCGATATATTCACCATGGGAGCCCGGCCTATTGTTTCTCTAAATTCACTTCGATTTGGGCCTCTCTCCCTGCCAAAAAACCGGGCTATTATGGATGGAGTAGTAGGCGGCATTGCTGTATACGGAAACTCTATCGGAGTTCCAACGGTAGGTGGAGAAATATATTTTAATGAGTGTTATTCTCTAAATCCCCTCGTCAATGCCTTCTGTCTTGGTCTTGCAAAAAAAGATAAAATTTTCTATGCCCGGGCTGAAGGCGAAGGTAATGCAGTGTTATATGTCGGCTCAAAAACAGGCCGCGACGGTATTCATGGAGCCACCATGGCTTCAGCCGAATTTAATGATGACCTGGATGAAAAACGCCCCAATGTTCAGGTGGGAGACCCATTCCGGGAAAAACTTCTCCTGGAAGCATGCCTTGAGATCATGGAAAAAGGCTTGATCATAGGAATCCAGGATATGGGCGCAGCAGGTTTGACCTGCTCTACATCTGAAATGGCAGCAAATGCAGGCTCTGGTATCGAGATCGACCTTGACCTTGTCCCCCAACGGGAAAAAGGCATGACTCCCTACGAGATAATGCTTTCAGAATCCCAGGAAAGAATGCTGATCGTTGCTAAGAACGATAAAGTAAAAGAAGTTCAACAAGTGTTCTCTAAATGGGACCTGGAAGCTGTAGTAATAGGTAGCGTGATCAAAGGCGGGAATCTGATAGTCAAATCCGGTGGAAAACGGGTCGTGGATATCCCGGTCAATGCTATCGTAAATCTCTGCCCGGTATATGAAAGAGAAACGCGTCCGCCAGAACCTGCTGTGCCTCCTCTGCTCATCAAAGAGATACCATTGCCACAGGACTATAACAGCAGCCTTCTCAAACTTCTCTCCTCTCCGACAATTGCTGACAAAAAATGGGTATTCCGCCAGTATGACCATATGGTTCAGACTAATACAGTTTTTTTACCCGGAGCAGATGCAGCCCTTCTCCGCATAAAAAATCAGAAAAGAGCACTTGCAATCTCTCTGGACGGCAATTCTCTTTATACCAGTCTCGGCCCAAAGACAGGAGGGGCAATTGCTATAGCTGAAGCCTGCCGCAACTTAGCCTGTGTAGGAGCGTATCCAGCTGGAGTCACTAACTGCCTCAACTTCGGCAACCCTGAAAAACCGGAAATCATGTGGCAATTCCAACAGGTCATCGAAGGTATTACTGAAGCCTGCAAGGCATTTGAGATCCCTGTGACAGGAGGAAATGTCAGTTTCTATAATGATACCGATGGCATTTCAATCCTACCCACTCCTGTCATTGGAGTGGTCGGAATATTAGACGACATCAACACGGCAGTCAGCCCTGGATTTAAAGAAAAAGGGACCCCAGTAGTACTTCTTGGAGAAAATCATGAAGAACTCGGGGCTTCTGAATACCTAAAGCATCTTCATAAAAAGGAAAAAGGATGCCCCCCTGAATTAAACCTTATTAAAGAAAAAGCTGTTCAGAAGCTCTGCCTGGAAGCTATTTCTCAAAGACTTCTCCTTTCTGCCCATGACTTATCTGAAGGAGGCTTAGCTATATGTAAAGCAGAATGTGCATTCCTAAGCCCTGACAAAATCGGATGCTCTCTAAGCCTGTCTGAAGGAATGCGGACTGATGCTCTTCTATTTGGGGAATCACAATCCCGG
>JAUWTR010000116.1 GCA_030614645.1 Candidatus Aminicenantota bacterium | reverse complement strand
TAACAACGACAACCAGGAGGCAAGTAAAGATAACTTTCAATCTGTTCCTTGCTTTCTGGTTCTTTTTTTAATGCTTTTTTCCACACCTGTTTACTCTCCATACAAAAATACAAAGGGATTTTATTACTTTCCCGGCCTCTGATAAAACCTATTATCTTCTCATAGAGTTCCATACGGAGAGGCAAAAAATATCTTACCTTACCATCCATCCCCTGGATAAACTCCTCATATATTATTTTCGAGTCAGGAAATCTTTCTGCACTTACAGTTTTAAGCGCTTTCGGGAACCTTAGACTACCCAAACTTATCCAGGCGATCTTAGAAGCAGGGATTTTCTCCAGCATTTTCTCCACAATTTCAGCGTATCCATCTTCCCACCCAGAAAATCGTATTATAGGGTCAAAGTGAAATGCTACCCGGTATCCCTTTTTTATGACTTCCTGAGCTGCTTGCAGCCGGGCTTCAACGGGCGGAGCGCCTTTTTCTTCTGTTTTAGCGATCTTTCGGGCATTCAATGACCAGGCAATTATAATGTTTTCACCTGGCTCTGTATCCATTATATTTTTGATATTTACGGTTTTGGTCTTAAGTTCAAAAAGAGCACTTCGTTTTTGGCGAAAATACCTGATAAGTTCCAGTGAACGGCCGGTTATATGGTCAAGCACTAAAGAATCGCCCAGCTCTCCGGTCCCGATACGAAGTGGCCTTCTATTCTGTTGCAGAAAAGAATCAAGTTGATCCCATAGTTTATCTGTATTGACATGCACAGTCACGATCGGGCTGGCAAGATAGTGCTGGAGTATGCAGTAACTGCAATCAAGGGGGCAGTTTAGGTCAAGATTAATGATGTAATACTTACAGCCTAAATATAGAGGAGTACATGGGCAGGGCTTTACAAAATCTCCCCTTTGTTTTGTTAGAAGCAGGTAGCGCTTCCCCTTACCTACCGGGTCCCGGGACATTTCAAGATCAGTTTCCAAGGCCTGTATATTTTCTATCACTTCAAAGGGGACATGGTCTAATTTTTTTAGAATCGAGCGGGTTAGAGGATATTCAAAACTGCTTTTTTCTATAAAAATTTTTTCCGGAAAGTTATTTATATCAATCATCAGAAGAATGTTTAAAAAGACCAGAAAAATCCTTGCTGTCTGCGATTTTCTGCAACTCAGACAATTTTTTAAGAAATTCTTCCCTGTTTTTGAAGCTGAAGTTCAAGGAGATATCCTCTTTTTCAAAAAAAGCAGATGGAGTGACGACTATCCCACTTGAAATATTCAGTTCCATTAATACTTTATCAAATGCATTATTCCAGGAGTTTAAAACAGGATTTCGCTTATCTTCGAGCAGAGAACATAATCTCTCAGCCTTCTGCAATGGGGAAAGTTTTTCATCATCACTTATTTTCCCTACATCAGGTAAACTTAGGATATCAGTTACACTCATCTTCTCTTTACGGGATAGCTCGTATATGGTAGTAACAAGATCTCTCTGCTTATTTTTCCCAAGCGGCAGAATATACGGCAGCAGCAATGTCCTTTCTGGAGGAGAAAATTCAACCAGTAATTTTAATACATTAAAATCAGTATTTCTGGAATGGATAAGTTTTTTGAGTTCTAATTCAAATTCCACAATCTTTAAATAAGGATCCAAATATTTAAGTAAAGGAGGGATATCCAGCAGGGGAAGATATTTCCGTACAATCTCTTTCTCACCAGCTCCGAATCCCTTGATCTTTTTTAATATTTCAGCCTTTTCCACAATACTATATTTCCGGATGGAAAGGTTTTCATAGATTGTTAATTTAAATGCCTCAAGGTCCTCCATTTCCTCTAAGATGAATACCGGGATACTTTTAAATGAAAGCTTTCTGCAGGCAAGTACTCTTCTCCACCCTGATACAATAACCGGTCTTTCTTCCCGAAAAGAAAGGACCGGAGGATTTATCAGGCCAGCGGTTTTAATCGATTCAATTAAGTCTTTGTATGAAACAAAATAGGATATCCGGAATCTATCATCATTGATATCGATCTTATTAACATCTATATTAGTAAATTTCATTTCCTGAACTATTCATAAAAAATGTCGATATGTATAATACATCTTTTTTAATCAGTATTTTACATTGATTCCTCAGGCATTACTATTGACCATTTTGTTTTTGTTGTATTTTATATTTGTAATCGACATTTTTTACTCTACGAGCGAGCCGATCTTACCACATCTACTTTGTTGCAGCGGATTCGCGGTGAAGGACCACAGCTTCATCCACTGCGCCTCCTATCTGCGGCAACCTCGACTCGTGAATAATCCAGGTCCTGAACTATTCATAAAAAATGTCAATTGGTTTTTCTATAAATGGTAGAACATATTTTTTAATTTTTCTGCTCATCCCGGGATGAAGGAAGCCGGTTATGTGCTTGCTCTTATAAAGTTTGTCACTTACAATAAGCAGAGCGGCCGCCTGGATACCATAAAATTCAGCTAGGGCAAAGACTGCAGATGTTTCCATATCAACACAATCCACTCCCCTGCTCCTGTTACTTTCCAGCCAGGCTCTGGTCTCCCTGAAAGGTGCATCAGTAGAAACTATACTCCCGCTTTGAAACAAAAGACCCTTTGACTGAAGAACGCCCTCAATTTTATCTTTTAAAATCCGGGAGGGGAAAAACTCCGTCCTCCCAGTAAAATAATGCTTGGATGTCCCTTCCTCAGAAAAAGCTTTTTTTATACTGACAGCATCCAGCAGCTTGAATTTGGAATTTAAGGCACCGCAAAATCCCAAAATAATGACATCTTCAGCCCCAGATACAATCAAGCTTTCCAGAGAAATAACAGCAGCAGGCGCCCCGATCCCCCCGAAAACAATGACTTTATCTTCCAGTAAAAATAAATCTGCCCCTATCCAGGCTTTCTTTTTAACAGCAGTCTTGCTAAGTGCCTTCTTAATAGTTCCTGATAAGGAATCGACCGGAATATAAAGCACAGTCCTGCGGGAAAAACCCTTTATCGCTCTGGGTTTAAATAGAACCTCATCCGTCATGATCTTTTTCTTTATATTGATGTCAACCTATTTCAGGACGGGTCATTCCGCCCCACATTTCACATTTAACCTTTACAATTTCACCATTACTATTTACTATTTACAATTCACTGATATAAGCCTGAACTTCTGATACAAATTCTTCTACAATATCTGCTTCTTTAATTTTTCGCAACAGTTCCCCTTTTTTGAATATAACTCCCCCACCCTTGCCGCAGGCGACTCCAATATCAGCCTCTTTTGCTTCACCCGGGCCGTTTACCATACACCCCATTACAGCAATAGTAATTGGTTCTTGTATATTATCAAGCCGTCTTTCTATTTCAGCAGCGATCCGGGGCAGATCGACTTCACAGCGTCCACAGACAGGACAGGAGATAATATCTAGACCAAAGGACCTAAGACCCAGACTGGAAAGAATACGATATGCTACTCTTACTTCTTCTTCAGGTGGGGCAGTAAGCGATACTCTTATGGTATCAGCCAATCCACAGCTTAAAAGGATTGTCAACCCGGCTGCAGATTTGACACTTCCGGATAATAAGCTGCCTGATTCTGTTATTCCAGCATGAAAGGGATAATCCACTTCTTCTGCTAAGAGCTGTGAGGCCTTCAGAGTACGGGCAATATCTGAAGCTTTCAGCGATATCTTGATGAGCTTAAAATCCAGATCTTCCAGGATCCTGACATGCTTAAGGGCGCTCTCTACCATAGCCTCAGGAGTAGCACCGCCGAATTTTTGGAGTATTTCCATTTCAACTGACCCTGAATTTACCCCGATACGAATTGGTATTTCCCGGTCTTTTGCAGCTTTTACGACTTCTATCACCTTATTCCTAGATCCGATATTCCCGGGATTGATCCGTAAGCCATCAACACCCTTAGAAAGCGCAACTAATGCTAACCTATGGTCAAAATGGATATCAGCAATAAGCGGAATAGATACCTGTTCTTTTATTTTAGCAAGGGCCTTGGCCGCATCTTCATCCGGGACCGCAGCGCGCACTATCTCACATCCAGCCTCCTCCAGCCTTTTTATCTGGGCAGCTGTGGCCTTAATATCTCTGGTATCCGTTTTGGTCATAGACTGGACAGAAATAGGTGCGCCCCCTCCAACGGGAACATCACCTATTAATACCCGCCTGGTCGTTCGGCGGGGGAAGTTTAATTCACAATTACCGTCTTTGTTCATCAAATTTCCTGCCTTTTCCTGCTTTTTTAAAATGGATTCAACGAGTCCCAGCCATTGGGCAATCGTTTTGCTACATCATTCAGAATTATAAAGACCATCAGGAATATAAAAATTGCAAAACCTATCTGCATAAGGACCTGTTTCACTTTGGGATTGAAATCCCTCCGGAAAACTCCCTCAAGGCTCAGTACCAATATCTGGCCGCCGTCAAATACGGGGACAGGAAAAAGATTAACTACTCCTAACTGCAGGCTGATAAAAGCAATAAAACTCATCAAGGGTAAAAATCCCATCCTAAAAAAAGCATAGGAAACATTAGCGATCTCAATCGGGCCGCCAAGCTGGCGGGTGGAAGCTTTACCGGTTATCAGATTCTTCAGGAAATCCATAACTGCAGAGATCATCTTCCAATTGTCTTTATAACTCTGGGCAAAAGCTGAAAAGAAACCATACTTTTTCATTATGGATTTTGCCCCATGCATAATCCCAATTTTGCCGACATCTCCTTCTTTTCGAGGAGTAACTTTCAGATCGATTATTGCTTCATTTCTCTGGATTTTAATATCCAGCTCTTTGCCGGGATTTTTTTCCAGAGTTTCTATAAACCTATAAAGATAGGCCGGACTGTTGTCTATTGCCAATATAACATCACCTGGTTTAAGGCCGGCTTTTTCAGCTGGAGAATTTGCAGTAACCGCATTGACCTGAGTCAGGATCCTGCCGAAAAAACCAGCATACCCCATATCAAACCGGGTTCTGCTTTCTGTAAGCAGGTCGACATAATCCACTCCATCTTCTCTTTTTACCTTGATATTAATTGTTCTATCCGGCTTGGTCCCAACTGCAAGTTCAACATCACTCCAGGTGGCTGTCTTTTTATCATTAATACTTAGAATCTCATCTCCAACAACCAAATCCGCCTTCTGTGCCGGAGAACCTGGTTCGATCCATCCTATAACCGGTGCCTGACTCTGATATTCAGGCACATAAACTCCCACCATATTAATAAATGCCAATATCAGCACGGCCAGGGCAACATTCATGACCGGACCCATTAATATAACCAGGAAGCGCTGCCATCTTTTAGCTGATTGAAAATCACCAGGTTTAGGTTCAGTATTCTGCTTGATTCCTTCAAGGGCTTCGTCTCCGGAAAATTTAACATAACCTCCCATGGGAACAAGGCTGATACGGTAATCAGTCCCACCCATTTTATAACCGAACAGCCTTTTTCCATAACCGAAAGAAAATGTTTCTACATTGATCCCAACAAGTTTGGCCATAAAAAAGTGACCGAATTCATGGACAAAGACCAGTACTCCAAAAACAATAGCAAACGCAAGTATCGTGCCTAATATAGATACCATATCATATCCTCTGTCTGATTAGATTCCGGGCTCGTTTTCTTGTCTCCCGGTCGATTGAAAATATATCTTCCAATGTCTCGATATTTGTCCTAACGGAAGAGTTTATCGTCTCATCCACTATTTCAAAAATATCTATAAATTTAATTTCTTTATTAAGAAATGCCTCTACTGCAACTTCATTGGAGGCATTAAGGGCAACAGAAAAACACCTGTCTTTATGCAGGGCTAAAAAAGCCAGCCTAAGAAGAGGAAATTTTTCATGGTCAGCCTCCATAAATTCCAAAGATTTTACAGCTTTAAGGTCAAGCGCCGGTACAGGAGACTCACACCTTTCCGGATAAGTCAGCGCATACTGGATAGGGATTTTCATATCAGTAATACTGAGCTGAGCAAGTACGGAACCGTCCTTCATCTCTACTAGAGAATGGACAATGCTCTGCGGGTGGACCACAACGTCTAGCTGCTGAGGTTTGAGACAGAAAAGACTCTGAGCTTC
>JAUWTR010000063.1 GCA_030614645.1 Candidatus Aminicenantota bacterium | reverse complement strand
TAGTTTTCGTTTTTTACTTTTCATACTCTTAGACTTATATCCTCTCAAATATTCATTCCATCTTACATATTGTACCACAAACAGGAGAAGACATGCCGCAAATCGAGCCGAAAACAGCTTACATACAGCTTTCAGAAAAACTCGGCCTCGGCACACAAGAAACTGGAAAAATCGATCTCGTCAACCTGCAAATAGGCTAGAACAAACCAGGGGCGGGATATCCCCGGTTTTTCCTTCCCGTTTTTTCCCGTTTTTCTCCTATTTCTTAGGTTTTAGGGGAAATTTCTACTAGGATTGAAAAAAAAATAAAAAAAACTCATTTTCCCCTTGACAACGACCCCCATTAGTATATATATTTAGATAGAAATGGGACAAAACGGGACAAAATGGGAAATTATCTATTAGGCAGCTACTCAGCCCGTCTTGACAAAAGCGGAAGATTAAAAATTCCGCAAAAGTTTCGAGCGGCAATTGAGGAGCAATACGGAAAAGAATTATTCATCACTTCTCTAACTAATCAGGCAGTACAGATCTATCCGCTTCCAGTCTGGAATAAACTCACAGGTGTTACTGATAAAGGACTTTTTCATCTTAAACCCCGGGTTAAAAATTTTATGCGCCGGGTCAACCGTAACGGAACTTATTATGAAATAGACTCTAAAGGAAGAGTCCTGCTTAGTCAAACCCTACAGGAAAAAGCCCGCCTCCAATGTGAAGTCGAAGTCATCGGGCTCAATAATCACTTGGAAGTCTGGAATAAAGATATTCTAAATGAAATCCTGGAACAAAACCCCCTGACTGATGAAGATCTTGAACAAATCGCAGATCTCACTCCCAAGGGAGAGGGGGAATGAGAGATTCCCTCCATACACCAGTCCTTATTGAGGAAGTCGCAAAATATCTAAAGATTCAACAAACAGGCACTTATATTGATTGCACTCTAGGGACAGGAGGACATTCGCTTGAAATACTCAAAAGAAATCCTGATGCCAAAGTAATTGCCTTTGACCTCGATGAAAAATCCCTTATCCAAGCAAAAGAAAGACTTAAGCCTTATGCTGACAGAGTCAAGCTTTATCATTCAGATTTTAGATATATGCCTGACCTTAAGATAGATTTTAAGGAAGTAAAAGCCATTCTAATTGACCTCGGGATCTCCTCCTTTCAGCTTGACTGCCCGGAAAGAGGTTTCAGTTATAATCAGGAGGGCCCTCTGGATATGCGGATGGACCTCAGGAATAACTGCACGGCATCAAAGATAATAAATAAATACTCGGAACATCACCTGGCGCAACTCTTCTATGATTTTGGAGAGCTGAGACAGGCCAGAAGGATAGCTAGAGAAATAGTATCAAAGCGAAAAATTAAAAAAATTACAACAACGACAGAGTTACTTAAAATCACTGAAAAAGTATGCCGCTGGAAGCCTCAAAAAGGAAAAACCCATCCTGCAGCCAGAGTTTTTCAAGCACTGCGGATTGAAGTTAATCAGGAATTAAAAGGGCTGTCACATTGCTTGAAAAGAACCATTAAAAAAATGCTCCCCCAGAGCCGCATTGTTGCTATCTCTTTTCACTCCCTGGAGGACAGGATCGTAAAACATACCTTTAATGATTTAGCCCAAGCAGGAGATTTTTTTCCCCAGATTAAGATACTTACCAAAAAACCGGTTCAACCCACTGAAATAGAGATTTCCACTAATTTCAGATCCAGATCAGCCAAATTACGAGCTGCAGAAAGAATATAAATGGTAAGAAGAAAGTTTAAAAAGAAAGACATTGCTTTAGGAGTATTTTTTACCCTGATAGCTATCTCCATATTTACGTTCTATCTCTGGCATCAAGCGCAATCATTTAAATTAGGGATTGAAACTGCGGATCTGAAAAACCAGGTCAAAACCATAAAAAAAGAAGTCGAAGAATTGGAGGCTAAAAAATCTTACCTACTGTCACTTTACAGAGTAGAAATAATCGCAAAAGAAGAGCTTCACCTTAAGGCTTCTAAGAAAGACCAGATAATATATGTAGAAAGCAGCCAAAATCAAAAATAGCAATTTAAAAATGAAAGATTTGTATCAAAAAAAAGTCGGGCAAAGAACAACCTTATTAGTTCTTTTCTTTTCACTCTGGTTCGGAGTCATTATATTCCGCCTGGTTCAGCTTCAGATAATCCAGCATCCCCGCCTGAAAGCAAGAGTTATTGATCAGAATCAGGATAAAGTCGATATTTTCCCCAGAAGAGGGACGATCTTTGACCGACATGGCAATATCTTCGCTCGGAGTATTCCCTGCCAATCCGTTTTCCTTTCCCCCTTTAAGGATGAAACAAACGAACTTCATTTTCAAAAAATTAACAGGCTGAAAAGAATCCTGGGGCTGTCTGCTGAAGATATCAAAAAAATAAAAACAAGGATAAAAAAGAAAAAAAACTTTATATATTTGAAGCGAAAAATTTCCCCTGAAGCTGTTGAAAAAGTAAAAAATCTCGATCTTGGCGGTATCTTCCTTTTAGAGGAAAGTAAAAGGTTTTATCCCCAAAAAAACCTGGCAGCTCATGTGATCGGCAGAGTAAATATTGACAACAAAGGCCAGAGCGGTATCGAAATAACATACGATTCCATCCTGGGTGGTAAAAAAGGCAAACGTTTAAATCTAATAGATGCCAAAAAGCGGCAGTACAGGTATGAGATCCTAAAAAATCCACAACCAGGCAAAGATCTATACCTGACTATTGATGAAACTATTCAATATTATGCCTCCAGAGAATTAAAAAATGCTGTACTGAAAGCGAGAGCAAAATGGGGCACTATCATCGTCTCTAACCCGGAATCCGGCGAAATCCTGGCTATGGCCAATTATCCAGATTTCAACCTGAACCACCCTCCATCTCAACTAAGCCTGACAGATAGAATAAAAGCCATCCATCCTGGCTTTGACCCTGGCTCGACTTTCAAGATAATCTTAGCATCAGCAGCTATTGAATCAAAAAAAGTCAGCCTGAATGATAAATTTGACTGCAGTAAAGGCTTTCGGTGGATCTCAGGAAAGACCATCCGGGATCATCACAGATATGATATTCTCACATTTCCTGAGGTTATCATCCATTCTTCAAATGTTGGAGCAACTCTTATCAGTGATAAAGTGGGTGAAAAAACATTTTACAACATGATAAAAGCCTATGGTTTCGGCTCTAAAACCGGAATTGACCTGTGGGCGGAAGAAAAAGGGACCTTTCATCCACTTGACAAATGGGAAACAATCTCTCCTGCCTCACTCTCTATCGGTTATGAGATTTCAGTTACCGCCATTCAAATGCTGCAGGCTGTCAATGTTTTAGCCAACCGGGGGATCATAATCCCTTTCCGAATCGCCAAAAACATCCCGAAAAAGTTTGAAAGTAATTCCAGTGAACATAAAAGAGTCTTATCCTCTCAAACCGCCACGATATTAACTGACATTCTAACCAAAGTAGTAACAGAGGGTACAGGACAACCGGCGGGTATAAAAGGCTATGCAGTAGCCGGCAAGACTGGAACCGCCCAGAAACTCAACCTAAAAACAGGACGGTATTCCTCCAACTCTCACACAGCATTATTTGTTGGTTTTGTACCAGCAGCCAAGCCGGTCATATCTATGATAGTTGTAATTGATGACCCTCAGGGAAAATATTATGGCGGAGAAATAGCAGCTCCTGTCTTCAGGGAAGTAGGAGCCTATACCCTTCAGTACCTTCAAGTCCCTCAGGAGACAACTGCCTCACAGCCTCTGATAACGGCAAGATTAGGGAGGCAGGACTAAAAATGAAATTAAAAGAGGTTTTTTCAGGGATTCCGGTAGTCAGCTTCTCCGGTAATAAAGAAAAAACCATTACAGAGATCTCCTATTCATCAAAAACGGTAAATTCCGGCAACATGTTTGCCGCTCTTAAGGGAGAAAAGACAAACGGCATTAATTTTGTGGATGAAGCTATCTCAAGAGGAGCAGCCGCCATCCTTTCTGAACAGAAAAAACCTGACAAATTCGCTGGGACCTGGATACAAGCATTCGATGCCAGAGAAACACTGGCATTATGCTCAGCTAATTTTTTCGGACATCCTTCCAAATATATGAAAATTTTGGGAATAACCGGTACCAAGGGCAAGACAACAGTGTCATATTTAATCGAGGAAATCCTTAAACAAGCTAGTTTTAAGCCTGGTGTGATAGGGACTATTTTTTACCGGGGACCCGGTCTGTCACGTAAAGCAGTGAGAACTACACCCGAGGCGCCGGATCTGCAAAGAATGATGAAAACAATGCTTGATAAAGGAGCCACTCACAACATTCTTGAGATCTCATCCCATTCTCTTGAGATGAAAAGACCGGTAGGTATAGATTTTGATGTAGCTATATTTACCAATTTAAGCGGCGAACACCTTGACTATCACCGCTCCATGGAAAAATATTTTAGTGCGAAAAAAAAGCTGTTTTCCCTCAACCGGAAAAGTATGGCAGTAATAAATACAGATGATCCCTGGGGTCAAAAGTTAGCGGCCCAATTACCAGGAGAGATTATTACCTGC
This sequence comes from Candidatus Aminicenantota bacterium, assembly GCA_030614645.1. Classification (GTDB taxonomy): domain Bacteria; phylum Acidobacteriota; class Aminicenantia; order Aminicenantales; family Aminicenantaceae; genus JAUVXM01. The sequence continues at coordinate 3,154 of JAUWTR010000063.1, read as the reverse complement.
AGCCTTGAATCCGACACCGCCCTTGTATATGCCAAGCAATATTCTTTCATAGAAAAAGGAATCAAGCTCTCTGTTAAATTTTCTGCCGGAACTCTTTCCTTATCTTCACCGCTTTTGGGCAAACCTAACATATATAACATTCTGACTGCTGTTGCAGCAGCTCTTACCTTGAAAGTCCCGCTGGCCGCTATAAAAGCTGGAATAGCTGAACTCAAAGGAGTACCCGGGAGGTTTGAAAAAATAGAAAATCCTTTTGGATTCCATATTTTTGTTGACTATGCTCACACTGACAATCCCTTAAAAAACCTATTGGAAACTGCCAGGACGCTATGTAAAGGGCAGGTAATTCTGACATTCGGCGCAGGAGGAGATAGAGATAAAACAAAACGTTACCGGATGGGTGAAATTGCAGGCAAATTATCTGACTGGACTATAATCACTTCAGACAACCCCCGCTCAGAAGACCCTTTATCTATTATTTCCCAAATCGAGGAAGGCATTAAAACAACCGGGCCGGGCAAATACGAGATCCAACCCGACCGGAAAACAGCTGTTAAAACAGCCCTGTCAAAAGCGAGAAAAGGCGATTATATACTGATAGCCGGAAAAGGGCACGAGGATTATCAGATAACCGGAAACAAAACAATCCACTTTGATGACAAAGAAGTGGCCCGGAAGATTTTAAAAGAGATGGAGGCTAAGCAAGTTGGCTGAATTACGACTGGATGAGCTGGCTCAAAAAATGGAAGGGAAAATCCTCCAGGGCCACCCCTCTCTCAGCTTTGACCGGTTTAATATCGATTCCCGCCAATCTAAACCAGGCGAACTTTTTTTTGCCATAAATGCAGAAAGAGACGGGCATAATTATATTTCCCATTCAGTCCAAAAAGGAGCAGCAGGAGCAGTCATTTCACACAAAATACAGCTACCAAATCAAAAAACAGCCTTGATTCAGGTGAAAGATACTGTCCAGGCGTTGCAATTGTTAGCAAAAAGAATCCTCCAGGAATCAAACAGCAAGGTCATCGGTATTACAGGCAGTGTCGGCAAAACAACCGTCAAGGAATTCACTGCTGCTCTACTTTCAAATAATGGGAATGTCTTAAAATCGGAAGGCAGCTATAACAACCACCTGGGTCTTCCCCTATCCCTCCTCCGACTTACAAAAAAGGATGAACTAGCGGTTCTTGAATACGGGATGAGTTCTCCCGGAGAAATCACTGCTCTAACCCATATTGCTCCCCCTGATATTGCAGTCATCACCAATATTAAACCGGCACACCTTGAATTTTTCAAAGATATAAAAGCGATTGCCCTGGCTAAAAAAGAGATCCTGAACGGCATGAAATCCAAAGGCATAGCGGTTTTGAACGGAGATGATTCTCTAGTAAGAGAAATAGCCGGAAAAAGAAAAGGCAAGCAGCTCTTCTTCGGAACATCGGAAGGACATGACATATCAGCTGAAAATATCAAAAACAACGGCTGGAAGGGAACAACTTTTGACCTGAATTACGGCCAAGAAAAGACAAAAATATTTATCCCGATTTTTTGCAAAAGTTCCATATACAATTTTCTTGCAGCTGCAGGTGTAGCTTATGCTCTCTCAATCCCAGCTCAAAAGATCGCAGACCAGGCAAAACATCTAACCTCTTTTTCCAACCGGGGCGGTCTGGTCCGCCTGGAAAATAACATTAAGCTGATAGATGACTCTTACAATTCCAATCCTGCCGCTTTAGAAATGGCGCTTAAAGACCTGGCAAAACTTCCCGGAAATAGAAAGATAGCAATTCTGGGAGACATGCTGGAATTAGGGGAAAATGAGACTGAATTCCATATCCAGGCAGGGAAAAAAGCAGCCCAGCTGGGCCTGGATCTTTTAGTCACTATCGGCCCCCTTTCCCTGAATATAGCAAAAGGAGCCCTGGCTTCAGGCATGAAACACAGCTGTATTTTCTCTTACAAGAATTCCGAAAAAGCAGCAGAAGAAATCAAGACATTCCTAAGAGAAGGTGATGTCATCTGTGTCAAGGGATCAAGAGGAATTAAAACTGAAAAAATAATAAATGAATTAAAAGGAAAAGGAAAATAGTATGCTTCCCTGGTTATTAGTGCCGTTAACACAATATTACACATTTTTTAATGTCTTCCGCTATATTACCGTGCGCACCGCACTGGCAGGAATTACCGCACTTATTCTCAGCCTGATTTTAGGCCCCTGGATCATAAAAAAGTTAAAAAAACACCAGATAGGCGAAGAGATCAGGGATGTAGGACCGGAATCTCATGCTGCCAAAAAGGGAACTCCAACTATGGGAGGATTCCTGATAATAGGGGCAACGATCATCCCCACTATTCTGTGGGCTGACCTGGGAAATACCAATGTATGGCTGGCAGTTTTTACCATGTTATCCTTTGGTGCTCTTGGTTTTTGTGATGACTTCCTGCAAATAAAAAAGAAAAAATCAAAAGGGCTAATAACCAAACACAAACTGATCTCTCAGATCATACTCTCCACACTTGTCGGTTTTATTTTCATCTACCTGGGTATACACGGCGATTTCTCCCTACAGCTGTCAGTTCCGTTTTTTAAAAAATGGGCTCCTTATTTAGGCGTTTTTTACCTCCCCTGGATAATGTTGATCATTACAAGCTCCTCAAATGCTGTCAACCTGGCTGATGGGCTTGACGGCCTAGCCATCGGACTTACTCTAATAAGCATTACCGCCTTCACCGTGATTTCTTACACGACCGGACATATAGAATGGTCTGGATATCTTCAGATACCCTATGTTTCTTCCGCCGCAGAATTGACTATCTTCCTGGGTTCGATGTTTGGAGCTTGCCTCGGTTTTCTCTGGTACAACTGCCACCCCGCTGAGGTCTTTATGGGAGACACAGGTGCCCTCTCTCTGGGAGCTACTCTCGGTGTTGTTGCTATTATGATCAAACAAGAGCTGCTTCTTTTTATGGTTGCAGGTGTTTTTATTATGGAAGCATTATCCGTCCTTTTTCAGGTTTCGTATTTTAAATATTCAGGAGGTAAACGGATTTTTAAGATGGCGCCCCTACACCATCACTTTGAACTATCAGGTTGGTCAGAACAGAAGGTTGTGGTGCGATTCTGGATTGCTGCTATCATTTTTGCTCTTTTCAG
>JAUWTR010000286.1 GCA_030614645.1 Candidatus Aminicenantota bacterium | reverse complement strand
CGGATAAATCACCATGCAGCCAGATCTTTTCCCTATTCATTCTTTAGCCTTAATAATATTACACACAATAATATATAATACTAAGTAAAGAGAAAATGGTAAATAGCAAATGGCAGGAAAAGCTAAAAGAATGGTTACGGCTTGGTTTCCCTATGCTCTATTTTTCCGTCTTTTACATGGATAATACGTTGAGCCAGATCAGCGATATTCTGGTCATGGGTGACCATCATTATTGTATTGCCGCGATCGTGGATTTTTTGAAATAGTTTTAGGATTTCCTGTCCGGTTTTTGAGTCGAGGTTTCCGGTAGGTTCGTCTGCCAGGAGAAGCGAAGGCTCATTGGCAAGTGCCCTGGCAATAGCCACACGTTGTCTTTCTCCTCCAGAAAGCTCGGAGGGCCTATGGTCTTTTCTATTGAGCATCTCTACCATTTCCAGGGCGCGACAGACCTTTTTTTCCCTTTGTTTTTTGCTTTCACCCTTGTAAATAAGAGGGAGTTCTACATTATGAAAAGCTGTGGCCCGGGCGAGGAGATTGAATACTTGAAAAACAAATCCGATTTCCTGATTTCGAATATATGCCAGCTCATTTTCACTTAAGCTGCTGGCTAGCTGGCCGTTCAGGTAATATTTGCCTTTGGTTGGAGTGTCTAAGCATCCTAAAAGGTTCATTAAGGTTGACTTTCCGGAACCGGACGGCCCCATAATGGCAACAAATTCATTCCGGGCGACATCAAAGGAGACACCAGCGAGCGCCCTTACCTCCTGCGCCCCCATCTGGTAAGTCTTCCAGAGATTTTCAGTAGAAATGATTAAATCATTATTTGAGGTCATTAAACACCTTCTTTCTTTTCCTCTGCTTGTACCAGAGTGTTGTCGTTAATAAGCATGAGCGCGCTGTAAGGTCCGGTAATAACAGTTTTACCTTCTTCTAGCCCTGAGGTTATCTCGATCATCAGTTCACCCATGATCCCTTTTATTACCGGAGTGAAAACCGCTCGGTTGTCTATAATGATATAAACGCCTTCCTCTTGAGAAGTCTCATCATTTTCCCCTTTCTCCTCTTTAAGTGCTAATGAGGAAATAGGGACAGCAATAACATCCATTTTTTCGGCAGTGATGATGTCGGCTGAGGCTGACAGCCCGGGTTTTAGATTGACTGGTGGATCTTCAAGAGTGATGACGACCTTGAAATCTTTGGATTCTTCAGAAGCAGTTGTGTTTTGAAGAGCTGAGCTTCCGATTTCCGTCACTTTTCCATTAATCGGTCTTTCAGGGAAGGCATCGACTTTGACTTCTGCAAACTGCCCGAGTTCGACTCCGATAACATCGGTTTCGTCGACTTCTATCTCTACTTCCATTATGGAAAGGTCAGCAATAGACATGAGAATAGTGCCGGGATTGTTCATAGTGCCCATAAGTGCTATTTCCCCTTCCTCCACTCTTAAACTGGTGATAATCCCGGCGATCGGAGAATAAAAGGTCGTTTTTTCCAGGTTATCCAAAGTACTTCTCAATGATGCTTCCGCCTGTTTGATCTGGTAGGTAGTGGCTTCGTGCTGGGCTTTTGAGATATCGTGCTGGGCCTTGGCCGCTTCCATTTCTTCGCGTGATGTGAGTAGTTCATTAAATAGTTTTTTTTGCCTTAGATACAGGTTTTTATCTCGGTTAAGAACTGCTTGCGCCCGGATCAAGTCGGCTTTGTTGGTGCGGATATAGGCCCGGTCTCTGTCAGCATTAGCTTCATATTGGGTGGCTTCAAGTTTAAGCAGGAAGTCTCCGGCTTTTACCAGCTGCCCTTCTTTGACCCCGATCTTAATTATTCTACCCATTATGTGGGCACTGATATTTACGTTTTTTTTGGGTTTCACTTCTCCTGAGGCGGAGATAATGGATGCCAGCTCGTGGGTTTTGGTTTTTTCAACATAGACTTTTATGGATTTTTCTCTTTTGCTTGTAATGTTGACGATTATTATTGTTGCCAAAAAAGCCAGTATGGCTGTTATGATTATTGGTTTCTTCTTTCGTTTAAAAAAACTTTTTTTTTCAGTCATGTTAGTCCTCAGTATTTTTAGCCTAAACTATTCATAAAAAAATGCCGATATGAATGACACATCTTTTTAAATCAGTATTTTACCCTTATTCCTATGGATAGACAATTGCTTTTTTCGTTTTCGATGTTATTCATATTTATAATCGACATTTTTTACCTTTCGTGAATAATTTAGGTTAATATCATATTATAATATACGTTATTTAAAGCAAAAGGTTCAAATGCCTATAAATGGAAAGTTGCTCTTGGGATGAATAGTTGGTAATATAGAAAAATAATGAGCTAGAAAGAATATCTGAAGAAAGCTGAACAAGCCGCACAAGAAGCGGGAGATATGCTGAAAGCAAATATGGACTCATACCGCGAAATTGCTTATAAAGGCGTGGTGGATGTTCTTAAAAATGATGAATAAAAAATATACTATTTTTCTTTTGGTAATAGTTTTTATCCTGGCCGCCTTATCGGCCTTAGGGAGCCAGGAAGTGAGCCGGATGGGCCTTGATCCGGAGAGGATATACAGCATGCTGGTTCCTGCTACTACTCATTGGACAGATACAGGTTTTGATGTGAAAGGGGGAGAGGAGCTTTATTTTCGTGCTTCCGGCGCTATTTCGCTACAGCAGGGAAATCCAGTTGCTTTTCCCTGCAGTCCGAATGGCCTTGATCTAAAGACGGTGCAACAGCCGCTTCCGGAAGAGAACATCGGGGCATTAATCGGTAAGATCGTACTTTTATTGTCGGTTGAGGTGGATGAAGAGACTGGGAAGGAAACAAGGAATGAGATTATCCGTGAGTTCTATATCGGCAAAAACAAAAGGTTTGCGATACCTATTGATGGTAGGCTTTATTTGGGAATAAATGAGCTGGTTGTTGCTGATAATTCCGGAGAGTATAGAGTAGAAATGCAGTTACTTGATTCATAAAAATTGCCAATGATGTACTCAAAAAAAACAATAACAAATTTTATCATTGGCACTTTTTACCTTACAGGCGAGCCGATCTCGCCGCATCTGCTTCGTTACAGCGGATTCGCGGTGAAATACCACAGCTTCATCCGCTGCGCCTTGCATCTACGGCAACCTCGACTCGTGAATTAAGCAGGATCATATCTCAAAATCAGAAGGCTAAATCTTCAATGTCGCTTCAGCCATACCATCAGATTCATCTTTTTCTTATCTACTTATTTTCGATTTATTATTCATTATTGCGATGAGCTTCCTCTTCATATTATTTAATTTTATGCAATTTTTATTAAATAATAAGAGGAAAGCCATTTTTTGCCAAAAGAGCGGTAAAAAGAATCAGGTTAATTGATTAAGAAAACCGTGAGCAAGGATGAGCGGGCATGGTTCTTCTCCTTTAAGGAGAAGAGAGCGAAGACTGTATCCGAGCGGATTTTCCACGCTGGGGAAAATCAGCG
>JAUWTR010000332.1 GCA_030614645.1 Candidatus Aminicenantota bacterium | reverse complement strand
TCTTCTTTTGCTTCAAGAAGCTCTTGAATCTCTTCTGTTATTTCAAATTCCCGGTTTGAAGACCGTACGATCTCAATAATCTCGTAATTGGCTACAGTATTCCTGGTTTCGCCGTCTATAATATCATCGAGTCTGGACTGGGCTCCTCTCTCATCCCTGACTCTTTGGAAGAAGGTAAGAGGTTCACTGATCCTCCAGCGGGCATAAGTGTCGACCCAGACATATTTTTTGTCCTTGGTCGGGATCTGATTGGCCTCTCCATTCCATTCCAGCCAGCGTTTTTCAAAGAAATTGGCTTTTTGGATAAAGGGCAATTTAATATGAAGCCCCGGGCTGTCAATTGTGCCCCCGATCGGATCTCCGAATTGAGTGATGATGACCTGATTGGTCTCCTTAACTATATAAAAACCATCGGCTAAAAGGATGAGCAAAAAGAATGCTGCTACTGCAATAATTATATATTTTGTCTGCTTGTTCATTTTTTCACCTCCTCACCCAGGTTTAAGAGAGGCAAGATGCCTTTTTGCTTTTCATCGAATATTATTTTCCTGTTAATTTTTGGGAGAACTTCAGCAATAGTTTCCAGGTAAAGACGTTTTCGCGTAACCAGGGGAGCACGGGCATATTCACGGTATATTGCCCGGAAACGATTAGCATCACCCTCGGCATTATTGACCCTTTCTGTGGCATATCCTTCCGCAGCTTGGATTACCTGGGCGGCTACTCCCCGAGCTTTTGGAACTTCCTGGTTATATTCTGACCAGGCTTCATTGACTTTTCTTTCTTTTTCCTGCTGGGACTCATTGACTTCGTTGAATGATGGCTTGACAGCATCCGGCGGATCGACATTCTGGAATATTAACTGGTTGACCTCGATCCCAATCTCATAGAGGTCGCATAGTGTCTGAAGCTCTTCTTTAGCTTCCAGGGCGATACGTGACCGCCCGATTGTTATAACCTCATCTACTGAATTGTCACCTACGATTTTTCTTACTACAGCTTCATTCATGAATCGGAATGTACTGTCTACATCGCGGATTTTAAATAAATAATTATAAGCGTCTTTGATCTTGTACTGAACGATCCACTCTGCTACTACAACATTTAAATCTCCGGTTAACATAATAGCTTCATTTTTAGCATTAGTTGTAACCTGATATTGCGTGGTGATGCCCGCTTCTGTCGTGCTGAAGCCAAATTCCATCTTTAGCTGCCTCTGAACAGGGACCTTGTCAAGGGTTTCAATTCCAAGCGGCAGTTTTAAGTGCAGGCCCGGATCTGTGGTGCGGACAAACTTACCGAGCCGCAGGATAACTCCTACTTCTTCCGGGGCGATCTGATAGAACGAGCTGCCCAAAAGAATGAGCGCAACTACCGCAACAATACCAATTTTGATATACTTGGGATTGATTTTGGGTAATTTTAAGTCAAGGGTTGGAAAATCATTAGCCATTTAAACCTCCTTTTTTTAAACTGGTTAATATTTTAATAATAACATAGAAAGCAATATTAACCAAAAATTATTTTATCTGAATAGTTCAGGTCGTTTAATCTAGGATTGAAGCAATGCTTTTATCCAATTCTGAAAGGTCAGTGAATTTAATTTTCATAGTGTCTGGATCCAACACGTTGATATTTTTAACTCCAGCGCCGGTTATCACCAGGACTATCCGGTCCATGGAACTGAATTTCCTTTTTTCCTGCAGTTTCAGCAATCCGGCTAAGGTCGTGGCAGAAGCCGGCAGGCAGAAAAGCCCCTCGAACTGGGCCAGAAGCTTTTGCGCTGAGAGTATCTCCTCGTCTGAAACAGCTATGACCATACCGTCCAGCTTATGGACCAATTTTAAGACGATATTTCCCCCTGGAGGTTCCGGGTTGGTAATGGATTGAGCGATAGAGCTGGGTTTATTAATTCTTTTATATTTTGATTTTCCAGCAGCAAATGCCTGGGCGACAGGTGAGCTTCCCTTAGCTTGAACCCCTATAAAAGTCGGAATCCTTTGGATAAACTTTTTTTCTTTAAGCTCTTTAAAGCATTTTATAAGGCCTATCAGGTGGCCCCCTGAACTGACAGGGACAAAAATGAACTGGGGATTTTTCCTCTTTAATTGTTCGTATATCTCAAAGCCGGTTACTTTATATCCTTCGATTCTGAACGGGTCGGTCGAGTTCATAAAATAAATGTTATGTTTTTTTCCAATTTCAAAACTTTTGGGGGATAATTTCCCGTAATCGCCTTTGACTTTTATGAGGTTAATCCCATGGATGCCGGCTGAGAGAAGTTTTTCTATAGAAGTATCTTCTTTTGTAAAGACAAAGGTTTCCATCCCGGCTTTGGCTCCATAGGCGGCTGTAGAAATTCCCATGTTCCCGGTCGAGACCGTGCCGATCCTGGTGATTCCTAAAGAAGCTGCAATCTGTACAGCAACGGCAGTCCCGCGGTCCTTGAAACTGCCTGTAGGGTTAATACTTTCGTTTTTGGCATAGGTCTCAGGCAGGCCGAATTCCAGCATCAACCGGTTGAGTTTTTGCAGAGGACTGTTTCCTTCGCCCAGTTGAAGATCGGGATTGATAGTATCAAGAGGGAGAAAATCCCGGAATTTTTTCAAAGGATTTCTCGCATCAGAGTGGATTACCCTTTTCTTTTTTTCATATGCAACAAGCAACGGTTCCTTGCACTGTGGACAGAATTGCCGGAAAGGATTCAGGGGATACTTTTTATTACAGAAAATGCATTCAAATTGATTCACAAAATTTATTCTCCAAAATTAACTCATAGGACGAAGCTGATAAATATCATGACATTGTTAACCCAAAAAAGTCAATAAATCGTTAGCCAGGAGCTCCCCGATATTTCTAAGTTTCTGGGCCTTAAGCAAGAATCAGGTCAGTTGATACGAAAACACGCTAATTTTCCCCAGCGAGGAAAATCCGCTCGGATGCAGTCTTCGCTCTCTTCTCCTTAAGGGAGAAGAACCATGCCCGCTCATCCTTGCTCACTGTTTTTTTAATCAATTGCCCTGATTCTTTTTACCACTTTTTATTAAAAATAGATTTCTTATCCTTTTTTTCTGGAGTTCCCTTCCAATTTTATCTTTA
>JAUWTR010000233.1 GCA_030614645.1 Candidatus Aminicenantota bacterium | reverse complement strand
TTTCACAAAAACTTTTTGTCGCGGCGACTATATTTTCAGAACTAACGCCCTGTTGTATAAATATATATTCGGCTCCTGTAAATAATATGTTTTTAAAACCGAGGGGAAGGCGGCGGTTTAAAAATGTAAGGCGAGACCCCATAAGGGCGATCACTACAATGACAACAATAGATAAAAGTAATTTCATAGTTTATGCAAAAAAATTTTCTCATAAAGGTCAAGTCGATTCAAGGTTTTGTTTGTATTTCATTTTATGTATAATAAAAATTCCAAATTTTGTTATGGAGGGCATCTATGAAAAAAGCTATTGGACTTTTACTTGTATTAATTCTACTTGCCACCCCGTCTTTAGCTAAAGACAAGAAACTGACTTTTGATGAAATGGCAGCTTTGAGCTATATCAAAGACCTGGCATGCGACTGCATGCTGGGGCGGCAAAGCGGCCATCCCGGCGGAGTAATGGGTGAGGAATATATTGCAGATAAGTTTAAGCAGTGGGGTTTAGAGCCGGCCGGAGATAATGGGTCCTATTTCCAGGAATTTACAGTAGAGTACAGGTACGTGAATCAGGGAGCATCCTTTGAGGTCTGGACAGATAAGCTGCATCGTGATTTTTATTATGGTGAAGACTGGAGGGTTCAGAGATATTCAGGCTCTGGGCATTTTGTGGCTGAGGTTGTTTTTGGTGGTTATGGAATCCATGCCCCCGAAAAAGGCTATGATGACTATGCTGATATTGATGTTAAAGGGAAAGTCGTTCTCTTTACAACCGGGGCTCCAGTAAAGCTTGCTGATAAGCTTGAGGAAGAGGCCAAGATGGATAACCGTATCAAAGCAGCTAAAAAACTGGGCGCTGTGGGTGTTATTGGTTTCCAGCGCGCCTTAAACCAGAGCCGTTATTTCAGACTTAGATTAAGTAAGGAACTTTATGATCCGCATTTTGTCATATTATCAGCGGAAAGCAGGATCACAGATTTTATTTTTAAAGAACTTAAAACCGACCTCCGCTATCCTTTTCAGGAGATAGATGATAAAGGAAAACCCATGTCCTTTGCCACGGGCGTAAATGTTTATATTTCTGTTGATGCGGAATTTGATCCGGAAAGAAAGACAAGAAATATTTTAGCCAAGATTACAGGAAGCGACAAGCAGATGAAAGATGAATATGTCATTATCGGCGGACACATGGATCATCTGGGAGTAAACCCGTATGGAGATGTTTACAATGGGGCTAATGACAATGCCTCAGGAACTGCTGTGATGATGGAGATCGCCCGCATCATGAAACTTAACAAGGCAAAACCGAAAAGAACAGTGATCTTTGCAGCCTGGGCCGGAGAAGAGATGGGGCTGCTCGGCTCGCGGCATTATTGTGATCATCCCACCCACCCGATCGAAAAGACAATCACTTACTTTAATATGGATATGGTTGCACACGGGAATGGAATGGTTCCTTTCAGCGGAATGTATTATGGTCCCTGGATCTGGGATGCTGTGAAGGAAAAGCTTTCCAAAGAGATGCTGGAATATATCAAACCCGGACGCGGCGGACCTGGTGGTTCAGACCATTCTCCTTTCCTTGCTAAAGGAATACCCGCTTATGGAGTGATGACAAGAGGGCACCATTTTAAATATCACCATGTCCGGGATGATACTGATCTGGTCAAACCTTATTTATTAAAAAGAGTAGGAGATTTTGTCCAAACGGCAACCAAGATCATGGCTGATGAGCCGGGTGATTTTATAAAGCCGAAGCGGCAGGCTGTCTATAATCTAAAATACCAGGATCTCATTAATTTCAAGCTGAATAAATTAGCCAATGTTGTAGAGCATAAAAAAGATGTTAAAGACTCACATGTTGATCTGCAGCTTTCGATTATCGGCGAAAAAGAAGGACTCTCCGGAGATGAGCTCAGGATTGATATAATAAACAATCTTTTTACTGCTGCTGAAAAATTAAAAGCAGCTGAAGGGCTTGAGGGATTTTCTCCCTCCAATGGAATTAACCGGGCAGTCCGGGCTGGAAAGACTTCGATTCTGGCAGGGCTTATGGGGTTCAATTCTTTCATAGATGATCCGAAATGGGCTGAAGTTTTAGCAAAGCAAGGGGCTTATTTTGTTATTGTCGATAATCCAGCTGCTCTTTTTGAGGGTGAGGAACTTACAGAAAACGGAAAACAGATCCTAAAAGGTATTAACCGGAGCGGTCTTCTCCTTATGGTTAAAGGAACCACAACTGCCCAGGCAAAAGCACTTTTAAAGGCTTCAAAAAAACCTTTTGTTCTGCTGGAGAAAAACCTCCCGGAACAGGATGTGCTTGATTTGATTAAAGAAAAAGAAGCGGTTGTAGGGCTGGTGCTTGCCAAAGGTGCAGCTGCGGCTGAGTATTTTGAAATTCTCAATAAGGCTAAAGAGGCAGTAGGAACCGAACATTTGATGATCGTTAATGAAGATTGTGTGTGGAAAGATGCTGGAAAAGGGCAGATGTTAGATGTGATATATGAGATCATAAAAGCTGAATATGAGAGAGAGGATTTCCGGAATGTGATTTCCAGGACTTTCCTGAGAGTCCTGACAGCAGCAAGGGCGGACAAGACTTCCCAGGCCTCAGCAAGGCGCCCTTTTTAACTTTAAGACTATAAACGACAGGGATAGTCCCTTTTAAGGAGAGGGCCTGTCCCAATCGAAAAACGGAGTTTCCTATTAACGGACTTATTGCCTCAGCCGGAAGCCTTGCCTTTCTTCTGGCTTACCTGCTGAGCGAACGCATCAGGATAAAGAAAAAATATCGCTATATCCCTTTGCGGATCTGTATCACCGGAGCCCGGGGAAAATCGAGTGTTACCAGGCTGCTTGCCTCGATACTTAGCCAGGCTGGATTTTCTGTTTTAGCAAAAACTACAGGTTCAAAGCCGGTTATAATTTTTCCTGACGGAAAGGAAAAAGAAATCATCCGCCGCAGCCCTCCCTCCATTTTGGAGCAGAAAAATCTCCTAAAAATAGCAGAGGATCTGAATGTGCAGGTACTGGTGTCAGAAATGATGAGTATTCAACCCGAGTCTATGATGGTTGAATCAGGCCGGATATTAAGGCCGCATATATTGATCATTACCAATGTCAGGATCGATCATATCGAACATTGGGGGATAACAAAAGAAGCAGCAGCGGCATGTTTTTCTGCTGCAGTTCCTGGGGGACGTACAGTATTTATTCCCGGGGAAGAGATGTATCCGGTATTTCAGGAGAAGGCGCGGAAAGCTGGATCAAAAGTGATCCCTGTTTCCCAGGAGATTTTTAATGATTTTCCGCTTTATAAATTATCCCTGACCGCCAATAAATTTGAACAGAATATCCGGCTGTGCTTAGCGGTTTCTGACCATCTCGGGATTAACCGCAGCCAGATAAAAAAGGGAGTTGCAAGCGTTCCGCCAGATTTTGGCGGCCTTAAAGCTTGGAAAATCCCAATGGGTGAGGGGGGAAGTATTTGGCATTTTCTTAGTGCTTTTGCTGCTAATGACCCCATTTCTACAAGACAGGTTCTGGAGAGGATTAAGAAAGTAAAATCCTTGGCAGGAAAAAATTTTGTTGGCCTTTTGAATCTGCGGGGAGACCGGGGTGACAGGACTCTTCAGTGGCTGGAAGCTGTAAAACAGGGAGATTTTCCGGAATTTGACAGGTGGATTCTTACCGGAGAACATGCTTTGTCTTTCAAGTTAAAATTAAGGAAATCCGCCTGCAGGAGTAAACTTTCCGTATTAAAGGAAAAAAAGGCGGGAAAAATAATGGACTCTCTTTTAGAAATTAGCTGGGATGAAGCTGTTGTTATCGGGATGGGAAATATGGGAGGAGCAGGGGAGGAGCTTGTTAAGTATTGGGAGAAGGCAGGTGAGTATTATGCAGTATGAAACGTTTTTTATCGGCCTTGTTGTTGCAGTCCTTTATATTGAGATCATGGATATATATCCTGGAGGGATTATCGTGCCTGCCTATATCGCCCTTTACCTTGACCAACCGTTTAGAGCGCTGGCAACGGTTCTGATCGCTTTTTTGAGCCTTTATTGTTATAAATTT
>JAUWTR010000098.1 GCA_030614645.1 Candidatus Aminicenantota bacterium | reverse complement strand
GTTCCAATCCGGGATCACTAATACAGCAGCTTCCTTAGGGACAAGCCTGACCGCTAACCAGACAGCCCTTGCTTTACGTTTTGCTCCCAGATTGATCATCTGTTATGACGGTGATATTGCCGGGGAAAAGGCAGCAAGGCGAGCCATTTCATTAGGACTCAAAAAAGGCCTTCAAATTAAAATCATGGTTCTTCCCCAAGGTCATGATCCTGACAGTTTTATAACAAAAAACGGGGCAGAAAAATTCCTTTCTCTGGCAAAAAACAGCATTACGGGCTTAAAATTTCTTATAGATATGCAACTTAAAGAATACAGAAAAGATATTCCGGAAGAAAAAGTAAAAATTGTCCGGGAAATAATCAAGGAAATAGAAAACATTCCGGATGTGATCTTAGGCAGCGAATATATCAAACAGATAGGGGAATACCTTGGTATTGACGAAAATCTATTGCGGGCAACTGCCAAATATAAACCTTCAGAGGAAAAACAGGTGGTCCAAAATTCATTTCTAACCGCAGAAAAAAGACTTTTGCAAATTATTTTCACAGACAGCCAGATTGCATCTTCTCTATTTAAAGAAATAAGCCCTGCTGACTTACAGGGGATAAAAAGTGAACCTATCTTCACTACCTTTCAAGATTATTTTCAAAACGGCAAAACTCCGGATTTTTTTAAATTCAAAAAAAAGATCGAACCTGCTCTGCTCAGTTTCCTTTCAGAAGTTTTACTCGAGGAAAGCAATCCCCCTACAATTGAAGAGGCACGCGACTGCCTTAGTTCTCTCAGACAAATTTCCTTGACAAATCAATTAACAAGGTTAAAATCTCAGATTCCAAGTCTGATAAAAAGGAAAGAGCTTGATAAAATTCCTTCTATACAAAAGAAGATAATGGATATTAATAGACATTTATATGAATTATCCCAGAGAGAGTATGGGAGTTAAAGTTGACAGCAGGAAATTTAATTCAAAAAGGCATAATCACTGATCTTTTATCCAAAGGACAAAAGCAGGGATATCTTCTCTTAAAAGAAATCGAAAAAGTTTTTCAAGGTAAAAAGGTTAAAAGTAAAGATTTTGATAAATTTCTCAACTCCCTTGATGAATTCGGAATAAAGATAGTGGATAAGAACAAAAAAGTTACTCCTAAAAGAAAAAAAGGTACCCTTCCATCTCTGGATGGGATTGGACTAACTACAGATCCGGTTAAACTCTACCTGCGTGAAATGGGGAACATCTCTCTCTTAACCAAGGAAGGAGAAGTAACTTTAGCTCAAGAGATCGAAAGGGGTGAAAAAATTGTGATAAAATCCCTTTCAAAAACAAAATTTATCCTGAATGAAATCCTCTCGTTAGAAGATAAAATACAGGAAGAACAAGAGATAATGCTCGAAGTATTTGAATTAACTGATCTGGCCTTTACTGAACAAAAAATTGAAGATAAAAAAAATGCAATCTTGTCTATGATCAGAAAAATCAAAACAATAAGCATTCAGTTAGACAATATCCCCAAAGGAAAAAAGAATATAATAGAACGAGGACGCCTGATCATTGAGATCAGCCGCCTTATCCAGGGCTCAAATATCCGTTCTTCCTATCAAGAAGAAATAATCTATGCTCTGAGGGATAAGTTAAAGATCATCAATGAGCTGGAAGCCAGGCAGGAAGACCTGATCATTTCATTAAAAAGGACCCGGAGCAAAAATAAGGCCCGGGAGCTTGATCAAAAAATTAAGAAACTGGCCGGTCAATTAAAAGGCTTTGAAAAAGAAACTGGCCTTAACTCACATGAATTAAGAAAAATCCTCCGGACTATCACAACCGGCAAGAAAATAAGCAATCAAGCAAAACAAGAGTTAGTTTCTGCTAATCTGCGTTTGGTTGTTTCCATTGCTAAAAAATACAGCAATCGAGGACTTCATTTTCTTGACCTAATTCAAGAGGGAAATTTAGGGCTGATGAAAGCAGTGGATAAATTCGAATATCGAAGAGGCTATAAATTCTCAACATATGCCACATGGTGGATAAGGCAAGCAATTACCCGAGCGATCGCAGACCAAGCCCGGACTATAAGAATTCCAGTTCATATGATAGAAACAATAAACAAATTTATAAGGATTTCCCGCGAACTAGTCCAGGAAACCGGAAGAGACCCGACAAACCTGGAAATTTCTCAAAAAATCGGACTACCTATTAGTAAAGTCAGAAAAATCATTAAAATCGCCCAAGAACCTATTTCTCTTGAAACACCTATCGGGGAAGAAGAAGACAGCCACCTTGGAGATTTTATTGAAGACAAATTCATCCCCTCTCCCCCAGATGCGGTTACTCATGTCAATCTAAAGGGACAAATAAATGACGCCTTAAAATCACTTACAGAAAGAGAGGCTAAAGTCCTAAAAATGAGATTTGGCTTAGGAGACGGAAACGAACACACTCTGGAAGAAGTCGGGCATCAGTTTAAAGTCACTCGTGAGCGGATCAGACAGATCGAATCTAAAGCATTACAAAAATTAAGGCATCCAAGTCGCAGCCGAAAATTGAGATCTTTTTCCCATGATGAAAATCCATATAATCCTTAATTGATTGACTTGATATTTAAGATTTGTTATAAAATGCAACGGGGCCTATAGCTCAGCGGAAGAGCCCCCGGCTCATAACCGGTCGGTCCCAGGTTCGAATCCTGGTAGGCCCACTTTTTTTGTAGGAAAAAATGTGTCCATGGACTTTAAAAGCCTAATAAAGCTTCAAAATGCAGATGAACTGATAATAAAAATCTCTGAAATTATCAAAAATAATCCCTCCAAGATCAATACAATTGATAACGAAATCGAATCAAGTATTGAAACCGTCGCAACAGCCAAACAAGACTTAGCTGACAATCAGAAAAAAAGACGCAACTTGGAGGCGAATTTACAGGATATTGATATTCAGATAGAAAAATATAAACATCAGCTTAACAATATAAAAACCAATATAGAATATAGGTCACTCCTAAAAGAAATCGATAATGCCCAAAATAAGATCAAAGAAATAGAGGAGCAAATACTTGAAGAGATGCTTATTTCCGACGAGATCGGATCTGAAATAAAAGAAGCTGAAAAAATCGCAGAAGCGACAAAAAGAAAGTTAACCATAGAAAAGGACTCTCTAATTCAGGAAAACAAAAAAAGGGAAGAAGAAAGGCAGAATCTTTACAAAGAAAAAGAAAACATCTCGCCTTTGATCCCCTCTAATCTAATAAATCTATACAATGACCTTTTCGAGAAAAATATCGGCATTGCTCTTTCTCCAGTGACAGACGATTTCTGTTCAATATGTCAAATCCGCATAAGACCTCAAGTTTTGAATGAATTAATAACAGAGGAAAAAATCATTCTATGTGAAAATTGCGGTAGAATCCTCTATTGGAAGAATACTTCTTGAAAAATATATTTACTCTTTATAGAGAGTGTCTATCTGGTTTCTATATTTTTTCTCAACATAATTTCTTTTGACTTTCAGGGTAGGAGTAACCTCGCCTTCTTCAATTTCAAAATCCTTTTCAAGAAGAATCACTTTTTTAACTTTTTCATAAGAAGACAGATTGACTAAGCGTTTATCTATCTCTTCCTCAAAAAAGTTTATGATCTTATCATTTTTTACCAGGTCTCCACGGCTGCTGTAGGAAATATTTTTTTCCCTTGCATATTTTTCCAGTTTTTCAAAATCAGGAACGATAAGTGCTGATACAAATTTCCTTTTATCACCTACAACTACAGCACTTGTTATATAAGGATCTATGTTTAATATACTTTCAATCATTTGAGGAGCCACATTTTTTCCGCCAGTTGTAACAATAATATCTTTTTTTCTGTCGGTTATGACAAGAAATCCTTCTTCATCCAGATACCCAATATCCCCAGTATAGAACCAACCATCCTTAATTGCTTCTCTCGTTTCAGCTTCCATTTTGTAATAACCCTTCATAATATGGGGTCCTTTGCTTAATATCTCGCCATCATCGGCAATCTTTACTTTTACTGTGGGAATTGGTACTCCAACCGAACCGAATTTAAGATTATCAAAAGTATTGACTGCAATAACTGGAGACGTTTCGGTCAGTCCATACCCTTCCAGCACAACCAAGCCCATAGCATAGAAAAATTCTGCGATATCTTTGGAAAGGGCTGCGCCGCCTGATACAAAAAATCTTACCCTGCCTCCTGTTTTTTCAATTACCTTTGAAAAAACCAGCTTATGGGCAAGATTATTTTTAAATTTCAACAAACCTGAGATATTCTGTTTAAGTAGTTTTTTCCTGCCGCATTCTTTCCCGACCCCGACTGCCCAAAAAAATATTTTTCTTTTAACAGCCGAGCTTGCCAACACATTATCGATTACTTTTGCATAGATCTTTTCAAATACCCGTGGGACACTTACCATAATATGAGGTTTTATTTCGACCAGGTTTTCACCTAGGGTATCCACACTTTCCGCATAGGCAATAGAGCAGCCTTTATAGATATAAGTGAAGGTCACCATTCTTTCCAAAACATGTGATAAAGGCAAAAAAGACAGCACCGTATCTTTAACAGAAAATTCGATTATTTTACTTATCGTTTTTGCATTACTGACAAAATTACTATGAAAAAGCATAACTCCTTTTGGTGTTCCAGTTGTGCCTGAAGTATAAATAATTGAGGCGATATCATCAGGTTTAACGGACATTGCCAGTTTTTCAAACAGCTTCGGATCTTCATTGTCCAGGCGCTTTCCTTTATCCTGGACTTCAGAAAGGGTTAATACTCCCTCAGGCGCTTCAGGCTGCAAGAGGATAAAATGTTTTACTTTTATAAGCTCATTCTTAATGGCTTCGACTTTTTTCCATAGTTCATGATCAGAACATACTACTACCCCAGCATCTGAATTATCTATAATATACTTGATTTGCTCTGGAACCAAAGATGTATAGATAGGAACTGTTATTCCTCCAATACACAAATTTGCCAGATCAGTCATTACCCAGTTTGGGCAATTTTCAGAAAGGATGATCAGCTTATCACCCGGCTCAACACCTAAATCTTTAAGCCCTAAAGCAAAATACTTTACTCGGTTACCAAATTCTTGAGTAGAAATAGGAACATATTTCCCTGATTCTTTATACCTCATAAAATCATCTTTCTGATATAGTTTTAAGGTATTAAGGAAAAATTGACTTAAGGTCTCGGTCATTGCACCCTCCATGTTTAAAGATTCTCTAATTCTATTTAACCAGTACGCACAAAGTCAAGCATTTCTATTATTAGTAATTCCCTTATTTTTTCTAAGCTTCTGATCCTTAAGCAAGAATAAGGTTAGCTCTCGCGGACTTTAGCTATCGAGCAAACAGTGTCATCATCCCCCAGATTTATTATTTTTACTCCCTGGGTGGCCCGGCCGATAGACCGTACATTCTCAGTTTTGATGCGGATAATCTTCCCTTTTTCAGTAATAAGCAGCATCTCATGCTCATTTACTCCCACTATACCAACCGCATTTCCGATCTTTGAATTGACTTTAAGGTTAATGACTCCCTGTCCTCCCCTGTGATGACAGGGATAGCTGTCCACATCTGTCTTTTTCCCAAATCCTTTCTGACTTGCAGTGAATATATGTTTATCATTCTCTCCAATAACTACCATTCCAATAATTTTATCCTTTGAGCCCAGTTTAATGCCTTTTACTCCCGCAGCCTGACGTCCCATGGGCCGGATTTCGTCCTCATGAAACTTGACAGTTTTCCCCTGCCATGTTCCGATCATGACATCTTTATTACCGTCAGTCAATTGTGCCCTTAACAGCTTAGTTTTTTTATTGAGGGAAATAGCGATTATGCCTCCCTTCCGGATATGGCGGAATTCACTGAGGCGGGTTTTCTTGATCCGTCCATCAGAACACAGCATCATAATATAATGATCTTCAGCAAAATCCCTGACAGCAACCACAGAGCTGACTTTTTCCCCTGGTGCAAAGTCAATCAGGTTCATAATAGATTTTCCCCTGTTCGCTATCCCAACATCCGGAATATACATAGCCTTCAGCCAATACAGGCGTCCCTCGTCTGTAAATACCAGCAGATAATTATGTGTGGAGCAGATAAAAAGCGCCTGAACCACATCCTCTGCTTTCATATTGATCCCTCTTCTTCCTTTTCCACCCCGGATCTGGAACCTGTAACTGGTAAGAGAGGTTCTTTTAATATAACCGGAAGTTGTAAAAGTGATAGCAATGTCTTCTTCTTTGATCAGATCTTCTGGTTTAAGATCTGATATATCTTCTTCCATGATTTCTGTTCTACGTTCATCAGAATAATCTGCTTTTACCTGTTTTAACTCAGCAATAATAATGTTAAGGATAAGTTCTTCGCTGCTTAAAATATGTTTCAACTTTTTTATCAATTTTAGCAGGTCATTATATTCATTCTTGATCTTATCTCTTTCCAACCGGGTCAATTTTTGAAGCTGCATGTCCAATATTGCCTGAGCTTGGATCTTTGTCAGACGAAACTCTTTTATCAATCCATTTCTCGCTTGTTCAACTGACCGGGAAGCGCGAATCAATTTTATGACAGCATCCAGATTATCAAGAGCAATGGTCAATCCTTCCAATAGGTGAGCCCGATGTTCTGCCTTTTTTAGTTCATACCGGGTAC
>JAUWTR010000215.1 GCA_030614645.1 Candidatus Aminicenantota bacterium | reverse complement strand
CCCGGATTACATTGGGAGCACCGTTAAGCAGACTTTCAAGGGGAAAAGTAATAAGCCTTTCCACATCCTCAGCTGCCATGCCTTCATTTTCTGTAATGATATTGACAAGAGGAGCATTGAGGTCAGGGTAGATATCCTTAGGCATACGTGTATAAGCTATGACTCCCCAGATGGAAACAAGCATGATCAGCAGGATAGTAAGTAAACGATGTTTTAGGGCAAAATCTATTAATTTATCTATCATATTGTTCTCTCCTCGGGGGATTAATGAACGTGCCCTTTCTTTAAGATCTCTTCATAGAGTTTTGATTTGAGCTGAAAACTTCCGGCATAGACAATCTCGTCGCCTTCTGAGAGTCCATGCAGGATTTCAACAAATCCGTTTTCTCTTGCCCCGGTTTGGATGACCTGGAGAAAATACTGCTCTCCGCGCTTGATAAAAACGATTGTGTCGCCTTTATCATCCAGGAGTGCTTCCTGGGGGATCACAAGTGCTTTGTTCTGGTGATTGAGAAAGAATTTTATGTCAGCAAACATTCCAGGCTTAAGCTTCATCTCTTTATTTTCGACTTCAGTACGGACTGTAATAGTACGAGTCTCTTCATTCAACACGTCGCTGATGTAGCTTATCTTCCCTGTAAATATTTCTCCAGGGTAGGCGGGGACAATGATTTCTACATGTTGTCCTTTCTTGATTTTGGCTATATCTTTCTCGTAAATGTCAGCATCGATCCAGAGAATTCTGGGGTCCATGATGACTAAGATTTCTGTTTCTTGGTCCACCATTTCGCCTATAATAGCATTGTTATTGATGATCTTCCCTTCTAAGGGCGCGAAAAGGCTAATAATTGGATTTATCTGGTGAGATTCAGCGATTGATTTTACCTGTTCTTCGGAAAATCCCAGTACATGCAGTTTTTTCTCAGCTGCATTAAGGCTGCTTTCAGCCACCTTCAGGTTAGCTGAGCAGGCCAGATAGTCTTTCTCAGCTCCTGCGCCCCGGTCAAAGAGGAGTTTTGCTCGGTCGCAGTTGATGTTTGCTAGATCGTAATCTGTCTGGGCTTTATAGAATTCAGATTTAGCTGAGCCGACCTCTTCACTCTGCAGGGTCACAAGTTTCTGGCCTTTTTTAACCCAGTCTCCTACCCGAATGTGGATCTGTGATATCCGGGCTGAAAAAGGATAGCTGACAATGGCTTTTCTGTGCTGGTGGGCGATTACTTTTCCCAGCGCTGATAAATGAGATTTGATGGGTTTTAAAGCCGCTTTTATGGTTTTTATCTGCACAGCTTCTTTTTCTTCTTTTGTAAGGGAAATCCCGTTTGTTCTATTAAAGCCTTTGCCTTCTTCCCGGCCATAGCCCCGGCCGCCTGCAACCGGACCCTGGCCCTTTCTCTGGTCCTTACGGAGCGGCCTTTGTAAGTCCTGGGCGTTCTTAGTGATAGCCGGAGAGATTTGGGTGTTTGTATCCCCAGCTTCCTGGGATTTTTTGGAACAATTGATTCCTAGGCTTAAGAAAAAAAGTATTACTAAGAGAGAAATATATTTTTTTGTCATTTGTTTTCTCCTTCTAATCTCTGGCCGATGGATTTTTCCAGGGCTGCTAAAGCTGCCTGGTAGTTAAAAAGAGCATCGGCATATGATGTTCTTGCTTCGATCAAGGTGCGGCGGGATTCGATCAATTCGATTCCGCCGATCTCTCCTTCCTGGTAGCTGAAGAGAAACATATTATAGACTTCTTCAGCCTGAGTAATAATATCATCTTCGAAAAGTTTGATTTGGTTTCTGGCTGCGTAGGCATTCATATAAGCTTCTTCGACTTCTAAAACGATTGTATTTTTAAGATGTTCTGCTTCTCTGTTTATGGCTCTGATATTGGCCTGGGCTTCGGCGATCTCTCCTCTGGCCGGCTGCCAGAAAAAGAGCGGGATGGGGAAACTTAGAGTGACATCCCACCAGGAGCCTTCTCCTGCGACTTTGTGACGGTTAACGCCTAGATCAAAATCAGGGAGATAGTTCATATACGAGCTTTTTTTCTGCAGGTTTTGTTTTTCCAGGGAAAAACCGATCTTTTTCATTTCGGGCCTAAAAGCAAAGGCTCTTTTTTTAAGTTCTTCGAGATTAAGATTGGCTGATGGTTTTTTCAGCTTTCCTGAGACCTCCAGGGGAGTATGTTTTTTTCTTGCCATAAGATAGTTGAGATATGCTTTGACCAGGCCTACTTCATTTGTAGCCACTCTTACTTTATTGGCTGCTTTGGAGGTTTCGACGCGAGCCCTGAGGGCTTCGACTTTAGCTACATCTCCGGATTCAAATTTGAGTTCGGCTTTTTTTTGAAAGTCTTGGGAAAGTTCAAGGTTTTGTTCTGCATATTTAAGCTTTTCCCGGGCAAGGAGGAGACTATAGAATGCCTGCTTGACCTGAAAAACAATATCAAGCTTTAATAGTTCTACATCCTGGAAGATTTCGCTTGATTCCCTGGAAGCGATTTTTCCCCGTATAAATCTTTTTCCAGGAAATTCGAGTGATTGGCTTAAGCCGAAATACCATTCTCCCGGGTTTTTAAAATTAAAAAATTTGGACTGCAGATCCGAATCCCAGTTAAGTGAAGGCTGGGAGAAAGCTTTTGCTTGGCTGATACGGGCCAGAGATGCTTGATACTGCTGAAAGGAAGAAAGAATAAGTGGGTTTTCTTTGATCGCGATAGAGATACATTGGTCAAGAGTAAGGGTTTCAGTTTTTGACGTCTGCCCCCCTAAGTTTAACATTAAACAGGGCAAAAAAATAAACAGGATTAAATGGATTCTTTTTATCATCCGACCTCCTCAATAATTTACGTGAATAAAAAGAGGAAAAAAACTTGTTAAGAGATTATTGGAAGAATTAAGCTTGGGGAGGCGAGCGGGAAGCTGGGGTTATTATAGATATGTCGTTTAAATAAAAAGTTTCATATGTTTTAAGAGTTTCCAAAAAGGCCAACTGAGGCAGAATAAAAATGTTTATTTGGGCAGTGATAAAGGTTGAGTTCTGGAAATGACAGGCCGGACATTTGTTGTTGCTGTAAATACTGGATTCTGTATGGAGATAATTAAAGATAAGCGAGACCAAAAGAAATGTGAATAGGAAGATAAGATTTAGGGGCGTTTTGTGTTCTTTTATCATTGTTTACTTAAAGGTAACAATAATTGAACATCATTTAAGACTAAAAATCAAGCTTAAATCCGCCGTATATTGATAATCCTGGAGCTCCATAGCCTTTGATGACTTCATATCTTTTGTTCAGGATGTTGTCAAAACGGATAAATACCCGGGTGTAACGGAGAATATTATAGGCGGCGGTGGCATTGAGCAAAGTATAGCTGTCCATGGTTACCCGGGATGATGTGAACCCTGAGAAGAAATTATCGACTCTTTTTCCCACATGAAGTAAAGTGATCGTCATGTCGGTTTTTTCCTGGATATTGAAGCTGAGCAGGGCGGTAAATTTGTCTTTGGGGCGTCTAAGGAGATTTTCGTCTGTTCCGACGTCCTTGGCTTCCATCCGGGTATATGAAGCTGAGAGTAAGAGATGCTTTAGTGGATAGGCTTTGCAAATAAACTCTAAGCCCTGAGTGGAGGCTTTCCCGATATTTAGATAACCATAGAGATAATCGAAGTCGATGAGGTTTTTAAAACTGTTGGAAAAAATTGTCAAGCCAAGAGTCAAGTGGTTTTTGAATAAGTTCTGTTCAATGCCTGCGTCCCATGCGGAGGATTTTTCCGCGTTAAGTTTTTGATTGCCGACCGGCCCCCAGATAGTTCCGGGAGCATAGAGCTGATAAAGAGAAGGGGCTTTAAAACCAGTGCCGAGAGTGGCCTTAAGCTTTGTGCCGGTTTTAGCAAAAAAGAAAGCGGGTGCAATCCGGAATGTAAAAGCTATTCCGGCTTTGCTGTGATTATCGAGGCGAGCGCCAAAGGTTGAAAAAAACCGGCCGCTGATATTAATTCTGTCCTGGACATATGCGCCGATACGGCTGGCTGTTTGTAACGGGAAGATGTTCTCGAAAGGGCCCCATATTCCTTGGGAATGATATTCTGATTCGCCCTGCTCGTGGGTGAATTCCAAACCGGCGGTGATGGTGTTGGTGTCATGTGTAAAGAAATTGTTCTGCCAGTCAAGTTTAACAAGAGAGCTTTTGTAGAGAGAGTCATCCGAGCTGAAAGGATGCAGT
>JAUWTR010000303.1 GCA_030614645.1 Candidatus Aminicenantota bacterium | reverse complement strand
TGAGTCTCCATCACCCATAATATAAATAAAAAACAAGTCCAGTCAATAAAAAATCCGCAAGAAAGAGAGAATCTCCTAAAATTGGGCTTAGTGATGCTCAAAAAAAATCAAGAAGTTTTTATTTCATCCCAGTTTTTGATTTTAAAGCGTTTAATCCTGATGTCTCCAGTTTCTTCATTGGAATCAATATTATAAGCATATCCATTTTTTATTACGCGGGGTGAAAAAGGAAGGACTGTTTTATATATGTAATAACCGCCTGAACTGAAAATATCAAATTCCATGGTCTCTGTTTCAGCAAGGACAGACATGATTTTGCGAACATAGATGCGGCCTTTATCATCTGTGGCGAAGCCGGAAAAAAATGGCCTGTGAGGCGGGAACTGGCAGGCTTCTTCAATAACTCCTTCCGGCCAGTTTTGTCCTCTTCCGGAAATGGACTCTTTGATTTCCTCAGTTATCTTATCCTTCTCCTGTTTACTGATGGATTGAGAGGGGATATCTTTTTTTAAAATAAGGTCAGGATATCCTTCTTCATTTAATTTAAATAGGCTGTAGTCAGCAGAATAACCGTAAATAAGCTGGTTGTTTATAGTTGGAGCCAGATAGAGCCGGTTGTTATAACCATGTGACACGCCAAAGCTCGTTATGGAGCCACCTTCACCTTTTTTGCTCACAGGTTTGACATCCTCGAATTGAGCTACTGTCTCTATTTCTTCTCCTTTGAAATTTACTTTAACAACACTTTGTTTCTTTCCTTCATCTGTCGTGCCAGAATTGTTTCCGTATATATAGTTATCTGAGGAAACCCAGAAATCAGTGATAAATGACCTTAAAGTAATGCTTTTTTCAAATTGACCTTTATTGTCAAATTTTTGGATGCGCCTTCTTCCTGAAACATATATATTGTTTTCTGCATCCAGAAAAAAGCTGTACATTCTCTCGAATTCGCCCGGTCCCTGCCCTTTTTTTCCTATGGTCTGCAGATACTTGCCAGAGCTGTCAAATTTTTGGATACGGAGATTTCCTGAATCAAGCACATAGATATTTCCCTGGTCATCAACTGCCATCCTGTAGGCTCTGAAGAACATATAATTGTTATCTTTTTCATTGCCGATACTTAGATCTTCTTCCAAATCAAGAGTTATGTCTCCGTATTTAGGAGTACCCGGGTTTATGATTGTTGTAACTCCGTTTTTTTCGTCCACTGCAGCCTGCCAGTAGGATTTATCTGCTTGCTTTTTTCCAGAGCAGCTAAACAGGACCAATACTAAAATAAAACAGGATATAATTACTATTATCTTTGTTCTCATGTTGTCTCCTTTGTTTTTTTTTCTAACGATTTAATACGTGCTTTGAGCTTCCTTGAATCCTTGAACTTTTAAAGCCTGATGATTCTATAAATTTAACTCTGATCTGATAGTTAAAGTTACAAATTATTGTTTTGATCTTTCTTTAATTGCCAATATTAGTTCTTCTGCCTGCTGCTTGAAGGTTGGGTGTTCTGCTGCTTTTTCTGCCAGAAGAAATGCTTTTTTATATTCTTTGGAATTAAAATAGGAAGCAGCTGCATTGAATTGACAAGTGGCTTTTGTCTGACGAGTCTGCAGCAGTTGAATCTTTTTTTTCTTAATGAGCTTATCTTTCCTTTGGGTAGAGAGGGCAGCCTCTCTTATCTCCAGGATTTTTGATTTTATCGCCTTTTCTGTCTGCTCATTACATAGGGCTCCTTTTTCAAAATAAGAACCTGAATATTTCCAGTCTTCTCTTTCTGCATAGATTTTGCCAAGATAATAGGCTGATTCACAGTCTTGGTTATTTAATAGCAATGCTTCCTTAAAGTTTTCTTCAGCCTCGTCGAGGCGTTTTTGTTTGTAAGCTATAATTCCATCAAGTAGAGAGACTTCATAATGGCCAATAAGGAAATCCCTGGATCTAGTAACATTTATTCTAGCTTTATCTAATTGTTCCAATTCATTTTGGTTCCAGGCCAGCCAGTAATAGGTTTCCCCCATATAATATTTCCCGAGTTCGATCATATTATCGAGGATTTCAATAGCTTCTTCATGCCGACCCATATAGCTGAGGCACATAGCTTTCCCTAAAATTGCATCCCTGTATTCAGGCGCCAGTTGTAAAGCAAGATTATTATATTCAAGGCAGGTTTCAAATTCCTCCATGTGAAAGTAGACTTTGGTAAGAGAGATAATAAGAGAAGTCGATTCTGTAATATATTGCAGAGCTTTTTTGTAATGATTCTCTGCTGCCAAAACCTTGCCCTGGTTTAGAGCAATATTGCCCAGAAAATAATCAGCTTCGTAAAAATCAGGATTATCCTGCAAAAGTTCCTTCAGGGCGTCAGGTTTTTCTTGAGGGTATATAGATAATTTGAATTTTATAAGCTTTGAATCAAGGAAAATAGAAGCAAAGCGGGAAAAATCTTCCTCTTCTTCAAATTTATATGAAAAGGCAGAGTGAAAGGATAGGTAGAGGTAAGCATAAAAATCTGTTGAAACAGATTTTTCTAAAAGATGGTTGCGGACCGGTTCGAAATTTTGTTTTATCCATTTGAATTGAGCATCAATGCTGGAGTCATCGATTTTATCTCCGGTTATACCTTTGGTATTTTCAGGGATTCTTTTTACAATTTCAACATACTGGGAATAATTGGAAAAATAAGGTTCCTGATTTATTAGATTAGAAACTTTCTGAAGTGTTTTAGGGTTTAAAATTCCCAGTTCTTTTTCTCTTATTGCCAAAAGAAGCGAGGTTTTAATAAATTTTAGTCCGGAATTTTTTCGAAAGGCCGGAATGGCCAGGAATTCCCGGTAAGCAGACCATGCGTTTTTTAGCCCAATATAACTTCCGGTTTTGAATTGTGCGTCTGCTTCTTTGGTTTTGGAATAATATGCAACCAGCTGCTGCGGGGAGATTTTAGCTTTTTTGTCAGCACAGTGGGAAAGAATAATTAATATTGGCAGAAGAGCCAGTATTTTTATTGTTTTTGTCATATTAATAAATTATACATTATGTTGATATGGTTTGCATATGGATTTTTAGGCTCATCACGTTTTATGACACCTGTATCCAAAAACGTGATGAGCTGCCTGGATCCGGGTAAATCCTGGAGAAAGCCATCCGGAACAACGCGGGCATGGTTCCTCGAGAGAATCTCGAGGAGAGCGTTGTGAGGACAGGAAGGGATTTCGCCGCTGGGGGAAATCCTTGTCTTTCGTAGGGACTTACCCGTATTCAGGCCTAACAGCTCATGTAAGTAAAAAATTGGGGCGGCTCCATATG
>JAUWTR010000075.1 GCA_030614645.1 Candidatus Aminicenantota bacterium | reverse complement strand
TCAGCATGGCCCAGAGGCTGACAGGCGGAGCTGCTGCGCTTAATCCGGCCAGAATAAAGATTATTGCGGCTGCTTTTGGTTTGGGAATCCCCATATAATTCAGGACAACCGCAATCATACCTCCGGTTATCAAAACAGTCACACTACCGGCTCCTGTCAGTGCTCCAGGAAGCAATAGAAGAAAAGTTATCAGAATAAAAAGAATGGATTTGTGCCTATAAAATTTTGTGAGGATACCACGAATTACAAATGCCACTCCGCCAGACCCCTTAAAAAGATTCATAAAAAGAGTAGCAGTTATAAATATTAGACATATGTCCAGATAGGTAAAAGCTCCTTCAACGATATGCCTGGCAGGTATCCCGGCTCCTCCGGCAAGGGCGCCGAAGATTGCGGCTAAAAACAAGGAGAGTTCGGTTGAGATCTTAAAGACCTTTGCGACAATATAAACCGCAACCATAACTGCCAGGATTATTTGAGTAGAAGTGAACATATTCATGTAGAAATTACTGATTTTTTACTTTATGTAAAATAAGGAATAAAATCAACAGAAATAATATGGGGCGGATTAATAGAGTTGTTGGATAGTTATTCCCAAAATACAATGACTCATTGTGAGAGACTCTCCACTTCTGCACAAAGTCTTTTCCAGAATAAGGATTCCTCTGGAATATTTGTCCCAGCGGTAATGAGAGGTGTCATATACAGAACCTGTTACTGAGGATAATTCAGAAACTCCTTCTTTAAGTTCTGGCAGGTCTAGAAATCTTAAGACTTTGTTTACTGATTCCGGATTAACTATATTAAAATATGAGCCGCTTTTATCCATTTTAACCGATAAAATAGGGTAAGGCTTTGCGAATACATATTTAATATATTCGTTGCGGTTTACAACACCTCGTTCAACCCTGTATTTGATTTTAATTGTTTTACTTGGAAAGAAGCTGTTTTTTAGATTTGATATCGTCAATTTATTTGAATCGTTTTGGCTGAGGTAAAGGAATATTGCTAAAAAAAACAGAAGAAGAATTATTGCCTTAAAAATATTTTCATTTTCTTTTTTGGCGAGAACTCTAACTAACCACAATAAAGCAAAAATAAGAAATATTCCGGCAATATCGGATAAGGAAATTAATTGGAGATATTTTTCCATAGCTTATAATTAATATAATATTGATTATTTTGTAAAGATTTTTTCCAGTTCCTCCAGGAGCTCCAGATTTTTTTCAACAGAGACTAGGGGGATATTTTTTTCGTTCGCTATAGTTGTAAAACGTCCGTCCTCGTCTCCGGCTTTGTTAATGATCAGGAAATCAGAGACCGGGGCAACAGCATCAATGCTTAATTCATCTGAATTGTCGCCTGCAGATGCTCCTTGGGCACGTCTTTTCATTCCTTCAATATGGGCGCCGATAAGGGTAATACTCTGATTCCGGGCTTCTTCGATTAATTTTTTAGTTCTGACAAGTTCGTCGTCTATAGAAATTCCTGCTGCTCCCATTCCTTTAAGACTTGCTCCCATGACTATGATGAGAGTTCTATATGGAGTTCCCGCTTCTTGCATTTTAATTAGGTCATCTGCGGTAGCAAGGGGGTTTATTTCATATGCTTTGGGTTCATGTTCGAGCTTCATTTTCATAAAAAGGACTTTTAAAAGAGCAGGCCCGGGGCTTTGCCCGCAAGAGGAAATAATTACCGGCAGGTCGGCTTTGGGCTCATCGTTTTCAGCTGCGTTTAACGAGGAAAGTCCAAATATAATAAGGAAACTCAGGAAAATTACAGAAGCTGTCTGGATTTTTTTCATAATGTACTCCTTTGACTCATGAAAAATTCAGTAAATTAATAATAATAAAAATTGCCTTTGCCGTCAACTGTCATGTTGAAACCGGAATTCCATAGGGGCCGTCCGGGAGGACTGCTATCAGCGGTGGTTGGTTAAGTTCCCGGTCCAGTTTTGCAACCGCCCATTTAATTGATTCATTGGTAAGTTGCTGCAAGTTATCTTTACTTGAGGTGATAGCCCTAGCATCCTGTCCGGGAATATGGGAAAAATCGTCTATAGGAATATCCAATGTGGCGTAGATTAGGTTTTCTGGAGGGATTATTTTGAAAAGGCGGCCCCACATCTGAGCCTCCCACTGCTCAGGGACAAAGGTCCATTCTGGTGCGAGGATTTTTCTCAGGTATTTTTCCGTCCCCAAGGCGTTAAGCAGCCTTAACATAGCCTTATAATTATCCCCCCCGATAGGGTCGGTATCCGGATGAGATGCTGCTAAAAGACATATGCTTTCACTATGAATCAGAGGTAAACATATCAGGGCACCTTTGGCCGCCTGGTAATGGTTGATCCCTACGAACCCGGCATGGGTTATGACCAAGTCGTATTTTTTTGAAACCGGGATAGCAGCATATGATTTTAACTTATTATAAGCTTTCATGTGAGCTGATTCCAGAGCTCCAGCAAATATTCCGTTAAGCTGGTAGTTGGAATCAAGGGTGACATTGATGATCATATCACATCCGGCCATCTTAGCCACTGCGAGAGCTTCTTTGTGTACAGGGTTGTTTATTAGGCTTAGATCTTTTGCTTGAGGAGAAGAAAGGATCTGACCTCCATGCAGGAGATAGGTCGAATCTTCCGCCAGAAGACCAGGGCAAATGGATTTTCTCCCGCCTGAAACCCCGGCCATAAAATGGCTTTCAACCAGACCGGTTAGTATTTTAATATCACTCTCAATATATAAACGGTTTAAAAATATCTTCCCTCCGAACTCCGTTTCTCCAATACATATAAGAGATGCTTTGTCTTTGCAATCGTGATTGATTATTTTGATGCCGAGAGAAAATATTCTGGGGTCAAGTAATTCCCTGAGGGCTTTTTCGCTCATAGAATGGTGAGTTCCAGTTGCAACCAGAATAGAAATTTGCGAAACAGAGAGCCCGGCCTTGATCAATTCGGTAACTAAAGGAAAGAGGATGCCTGATTTTCCCGAATAGGGGACAGGCCTGGTATTGTCGGAGATGACAATAACGGCATTGGCGTTTGGTACTGCAGAAAGCTTGTTTTTTACTATCTGTTGCAAAGGAGGGCTGTTTATCGGAGCCCTTAATGCCTGGCGGATTTCATATTCCGGCTCCTTGATTTTAGTCGGAGTTCCCATTTTTAAGATTTCGGCCTGTTGCGGAACTTGAATGGGGAAACTATTTCTTCCGAAATCAAATATTACTTCTTTCATTAAAAGATATTTTTATTTGTTTTATTGCGTGAAAGATTTAATAAGGCTAAAATCTCCCCATTTTGCCGCCTGAAGAATAGGCTCCATATATTCATCAACATGTTCAGCTGATAAAGGCACCGTCATATTTTTATGTTTCATCTCCAGTTGGGGATTTTTTGCAGCTTCAAGGGCTTTATTAATATGGGCATCTGTCATTCCATTTATCTCTTTAAGAGATGTGGGAAATTTTACTTGCCGGCTGAATGATACCAGTCCTTCAGCTACTGCGGTACCCAATTTTCGGCCTACAAGTGCAGCTGCTTTCTGGTCTATCAGTTTATAGCGTGAATATAAGGCAGCGAGTTTTTTAAGATGCCTTTGAATGGCAGGAGCGAAAAAAACTGTATAAAAAGGATTAAGAATGGCACATGCTCTTCCGTGACTCAATATATCAACCAGAGAGAAGCTGGTTAGATGCGCTCCGTTGGTCCCACCTATCATGACAGCATAACCACCTAAATCAGCTGCTAATCCAAGTGCTTCCCGGGCGGCAAGATCTGACGGATCAGCCACGGATCTTTCCAGAGAGGCTAAGATAAGTTCAATGCCGGTCAGAGCAATTTCTTCAAGCTTATCGATAGTATCGGCACCAGCGCCATAATAGACTTCCAGGAGATGCGCCAGGCTGTCAAATGTCCCGTCACAGGTAAAATCCGAAGACATAGTACGGGTTAAACTGTAATCAAAAAGGCTTTTAGGGGGGATAATAGCATCATCAACGATCAATTTTTTCTGCCTGGTTTTAAGGTCAGTTACATTGGAATATTTTGAAAGATGGGCAGCAGATCCTGAAGCAGTTTGAATTGCGATACAGGGGCGGGGATTTTTTTCTGTCTTTCTTATTTTATCTGTAACCTTTCCCGTACCGAAATAGTCATCAAAATCGCCTCCCAGATCGGCCAGAACAATAGCTGCTTTTGCAGCATCGATACCCGAGCCGCCGGATACGACTAAAATACAGTCAGGGTTTGTCTCCTGGATAGAATGTTTCATTCTCAGCACGTCTTCCCTGGGGGAATTGGGTCTGCTCGAGGGAGTATGGCCTATGACTTGAATAGAATTGTCATGTATAGATTTAAGAATTGTTTTGTAGTTTTCCGGATCACGTTTTTCGAGATTAGAGATAAGAAGCACTTTGGAACCGAAAGGGGCGATAATCTCTCCCGCCCGGTTAAGGCAACCGGTTCCATAGATAAAGTCATCTCCTTTGAATTCATTGATCAATTTGCGGGCATTTGCTTTTAAGTGGTCCATTTTAAAGAATCCTTCTCGGGTATCCTATTTGCTGGACTTCTAATGTCATGCTGCTTCGTGTTCTGTTCGTTTAATGATCTCATTCTGCAGATCTTCATTCAGGTCGCAGAAATAATCACTGTACCCGGCTACCCGGACGATCAGGTCCCTATATTTTTCCGGCTCTTTCTGGGCAGCACGCAGAGTATCGGCTGTAACTACGTTCATCTGTATATGATGGCCGTCCAGACTGAAATAGGAACGGACCAGGCAGGCAACCTTGTCGATTCCCTCGTCATCCTCTAAAAGGCTTGGAGTGAATTTTTGATTAAGCAGGGTTCCACCGGTACGGATATGATCCATTTTGGATGCGGATTTTATTACTGCTGTAGGGCCGTTACGGTCTGCTCCTTGTACCGGGGATATGCCTTCGGATAAAGGTTGTGAGGCTTTTCGTCCATCTGCTGTTGCTCCTGTAATCCGCCCGAAGTATATATGTACTGTTGTGGGAAGGAGGTTGATCCTGTAGGTGCCGCCTTTAGTGTTTGGCCGGCCGTTTACAGCTTGATAATAAACCTCGAATACTGCTTTCATAATATCATCAGCGTAATCATCATCATTTCCATATTTTGGGGTTTTGTTCAGAAATCTCTGGCGCAGGTTTTCTTTTCCCTTAAAGTTTTGAGAGAGAGTCTCCAGTAATTCTTCCATTGTGATGTGCTTTTTATCAAATATATTATATTTTATGGAAGCAAGAGTGTCTGTAATGGTTCCTGTACCTACTCCCTGAATATAGGTTGTGTTATAGCGGGCTCCGCCGTTATGATAGTCTTTTCCTTTTAATATACAATCGTCAATGAGCAGGGAGAGGAATGGAGCCGGAATATATTCCGCATACAGTCTTTCTATGATATTGTTGCCTGTGATCTTTATGTTGATAAAGTGATTGACCTGCCGGGAAAATGCTTGAAAGAGTTCATCAAAAGAGTCAAAATCAGCAGGATTTCCAGTTTTAATTCCGATATTTTTGCTAGTTCTGGGATCCAAGCCATTATGTAGGGTTATTTCTAGTATTTTAACCAGATTAAAATATCCGGTAAGAGTGTAATTTTCCTTGCCGAAAGCTCCGGTCTCAACACAACCGGAAGCACCACCGCAGCGGGCATCTTCTATGGATTTTCCCTGGCGGACTAATTCCTGTATGATCACATCAGTGTTAAAAATAGATGGTTGTCCAAAACCGGTTTTAATGATCTTTAAGGCTCTTTTTAAAAAGCGGTCCGGTCCTTTTTTGCTGATCTGTACCATAGAGCTGGGCTGGAGTATCCGCATTTCTTCAATAACATCTAAAATGACGTAAGACAGGTCATTCACCCCATCTGAACCGTCGGGTTTAACTCCTCCGGAATTGATAAGGGCAAAATCGGTATAGGTGCCGCTTTCTTCAGCGGTAACTCCTACCTTGGGGGGTGCGGGCTGATTGTTGAATTTAATCCAGAATGCCTCTAATAGTTCTTTGGCTTTTTCCTGGTTGAGATTTCCGTTTTCCAGCCCCTTTTTATAGAAAGGATAAAGGTGCTGGTCCAGCCTGCCGGGATTAAATGAGTCCCAACCGTTTAGTTCGGTTATAACTCCTACATGGACAAACCAGTAATACTGTAAAGCTTCCCAGAAATCCCGGGGGGCATGGGCAGGTACGTGGGAGCAGACTTTTGCGATCTTTTCCAGCTCTTTTTTTCTTTCTGCAACAGTTTCTTTCCGGGCCAATTCTTTTGCTTTTTTTAGGTGGCGTTTTGCATATATTAATAGGGCATCCGCGGCAATATCCATTGCTTTGAGTTCTTCTCTTTTTTGATATGCCTCCGGATCATTTAAAAAATCCAGGTTTTTTATGCTTTTTTTGATCTCTTCTTTGAAGGCAAGGAATCCTTTCCTGTAAATTTTACCGCCCAGGACAGTATGACCCGGGGCCCTCTGTTCCATAAACTCTGTAAATACGCCAGCTTCAAAAGCGTTTTTCCATTCATCCGAGACTTGGTGAAATAATCTTTCCCTGATAGAACGGCCCTGCCAAAATGGGAGTATCTCCTGGTGGTAAATATTCCTGGTTTTATTATCTAAAGAATATGAGGTCTTATCCCGGCTGTCCAGAATGTTCAGATCCTTAAGGCTGTGTACAGTGATCTCAGGGTAGGTGGGGGTAGCTTTGGGAGAGGCGCCTCTCTCGCCTACAATAAGTTCTCCGTCATTAAAACAGATAAATTTGTTTTCCATTATATATTTAAAAGCCAAAGCGCGTTTAACGGGGGTCGAAATGCCTTTGGCGGCATCACTTTGATAAAAATCTGTGAGCAGCTTTGCTCTTTCCGCAGAAATGGACGGATGAGTATTTATACTTTCTTCTCTTAGTTTCTGGATCCGTTTATTCATTTTTATCCTCCGATTTTAACATTAAATCCGTAATTCGCAAACCTTATTTTGATTTTATGGATTTTTTCATCAAGTGGGGTATTGATCTCTGGTCCGTAGGCTTTTCTCATGAGGTTTTTATATTTTCCGGTTCCGATCTTATGGTAGGGCAGGAGGCTGATGTCTTTGATATTCCCGAGAGACTTTAAAAATTCAGCTGTTTGTATTGTATTTTTTTCGGTGTCGTTTATGTTGGCAATAAGCGGAATACGGATATGGATCTTTTTTTTCAGTTGGGAAAGATTTTTAAGATTATCCAATATGAGACGGTTAGAAACTCCTGTGATATCCTTATGTTTTTTCTCATCCATAATTTTTAAATCAAATAAAAACAAATCGACTTTGTCTT
>JAUWTR010000282.1 GCA_030614645.1 Candidatus Aminicenantota bacterium | reverse complement strand
TGTTAAATCATTCGCGATTTCAAAAGGGCTTGTGAACGGATGGTTTCAGGACATCTGATCCGATATGATCGAATCGATATTATTCAGCACTTCTGCAGCACCACCGGCAATGCCGATATTACCTTGAGGAACCTGAGGTTCTCTCTTGTTTATCCTTATAAGCACCGAATCAAACAAATCGAGGAATTTTTCAGACATATATCTTACGGTCGGAATAGCTGTCCCGGCTCCGCATTCAATTATCACAAGTTTTTTCTCCGAAAGACCTTCACGCCACTCCAGTAAATTTCTGTGCTGAACGTGAGTTCTGTCAGAGAGCCAGTTCCAGTCACCGAACATAAGTATGTTAGGCCTTGCAACAGAACCGCATTTTTCACAAACAGGAATGTCTCCTTCCGCTTTCATAGAGTCAATATCAACTTTAATCTCAATTAATGAAGCATCCCATATATCTGAACAGGATGAGGCACATTGGAGAAAATTTATCGAGCCATGACACTCTTCAATTTTGTCTTCGGAAAACCCGGCCTTCTGAAAGTGACCATCAACATTTGATGTGAAAATGAAAAAATCATCATTTTTCATTTCCGCCCATTTTTTAAGTATAGTGAATCCGTTGTGAGGGGTAGTTTTTCTATATAAATTAAGCCTGTGACCGTAAAAACCCCATGCAAACTTCGGATCAGACTGAAACCCTTCGGGATTGGCCATCTGGTAAAAATTCAGGCCGAGCTTTTTGTATGGAGGATAAGCATTCCAGAATCCCTCATTTCCCCGAAAATCGGGAAGCCCGGAATCGACACCCATCCCTGCTCCGGCCCCTATAAGAATTGCATCGGCATCCCTGATCAGGGCTGCAGCATCTCTGATCTTCTCCATGTTGTCTTCCACTTCATGTTAATTACTCTTAAATTAAAAAAAAATCAAACAAAAATGGATAAGTCATTGTGAATAGCAGGTTTTTTAGTATAATTCAATTTAAAATATTTTTAGGGAGAGATTAAATGAAAAAACACAATTTTTATGCCGGACCGGCAATTTTACCGCAGGAAGTACTTGAAAAAGCCAAAGCAGAATTAACCAGCCTTAACGGGATCGGGCTTTCGGTAATGGAAATAAGCCACAGGTCCAAAGATTTTGATGCAATAATAACAAGTGCCGAAGAAAATTTTAAAAAACTCCTTAATATCCCTGACAATTACCATGTTCTGTTCCTTCAGGGAGGAGCCAGTCAACAATTCGGAATGATCCCGATGAACCTGCTCAAAGGTGGCACCGCAGATTATGTCAATACCGGAGCATGGGCTAAAAAAGCAATTAAAGAGGCTAAACTTTTTGGTAATGTAAATGTAGTTGCCAGCTCGGAAGATAAAAATTTTTCATATATTCCCAAGGAATATAATTTTACTGATGATTGTGAATATGTTCACATTACTTCCAACGAAACGATCGGTGGTGTCCAGTTCAACGACTTTCCGGACACCGGAGATATACCTCTGATAGCAGATATGTCATCTGATATCATGAGCAAAAAACTGGACATTTCTAACTTCGGACTTATTTATGCCGGAGCACAGAAGAACATAGGGCCATCGGGAGTTACTCTCGTTATCATAAGGGACGACCTGGTTAAGAATTCAGCTGACGGAATTACAACGATGCTGAGCTATAAAACACACGCAGAGAAAAAATCACTTTACAACACGCCTCCTTCATTCGGCATTTATATCATAAAGCTGGTTACAGACTGGCTGATCGAACTCGGCGGATTAGATGAGATCGAAAAGATCAATGCAGAGAAAGCCGGCCTCCTCTATGACAAGTTCGATTCAGGTGATTTTTACAATGGAACCGCAAATAAGGAAGACAGATCAAAGATGAATGTTACATTCAGACTTCCATCGGAAGAACTTGAGAAAAAATTCATTGAAGAAGCAACTGCTGCAGGATTTATCGGCCTGAAAGGACACAGAAGCGTTGGAGGCTGCAGGGCATCAATTTATAATGCATTGCCGTTGGAAAGTGTTCAGGAACTTGTAAAGTTCATGGACGAGTTTGAGAAAAACAACTGATATTTAGCTGCAGATTCTAAAATTCCGATTTTTTAGTCAGCATTAACATGGGAAAAAGTATACTTTCAACAAAAAAAATATTCTTATTCTGGGCCCCCCTTGCCGCGACATGGCTGATGATGTCATTGGAGGGCCCATTTCTCGCCGCTCTTATTGCCAGGCTTGATCTACCGAAGTATAACCTTGCCGCTTTCGGAGTTGCTTTTTCCTTTGCGCTTATTGTTGAGGCTCCGATAATCATGCTGATGAGCGCCTCAACTGCATTAGTGAAAAACAGACACGACTATATTTCACTCCGGAATTATACATTCATGCTGAATTCAGTTATCACTGTATTTATGATCATCGGGCTGATCCCGCAGGTTTTCCATTTTATCGCTCAGGATCTGATCGGCCTCCCTTCGAAAATTGCCAACCTCACATATGTTGCTTCTCTTCTACTCCTCCCATGGCCGGCTGCGATCGGCTTCAGACGGTTCTACCAGGGATTATTGATAAGGCATAATCTGACCCGGCTGGTAGCCTACGGAACTATAGTCAGGCTGATAGTCATGTCTTCAACCGCCCTGCTTCTCTACAAATTAAAGATCAGCGGAGCCTATATTGGCGCTGCAGCACTTTCTGCAGGTGTAATAGTAGAATCGATCTTCAGCAGAATAGTTGTGAGAGGGACGATCAAACTGATCATAAGTAAGAACGAAGATGAAAAAGAGAAAAAACTGAACTTCAGATCTATCTCAACATTTTATTTCCCCCTTGCCTTAACAGCTATGCTGGCCCTCGGTGTACATCCCATGGTCACTTTCTTTATGGGAAAGAGCAAATTTCCCATCGAATCACTGGCAGTCCTTCCGGTTATCAACTCCCTCATCTTTGTATTCAGGAGCCTGGGCTTATCCTATCAGGAAGTGATCATTGCTCTACTCGGAATGAATGAAAAGAATTACGAGGGGATAAAAAAATTCGCTTTCTATCTCGGAACATTTCTCTTCGTAACTCTTTCCCTGATACTTTTCACCCCGGCTCTCAGTATCTGGTTCAATAAAGTTTCCGGGTTATCATTTGAACTTGCTGAATTTTCTATCCTTCCCGCCCGTATACTTGTAATCCTCCCGGTCCTGACACTACTCATATCTTTTCAAAGATCATTGCTTGTCCATTCAAAAGAGACAGGACCGATCAAGGGAGCTTCACTTATCGAAATAATCATGATCATTTTTACTTTATATATAACCGTAGCACAGTTCAGGATGCCCGGTGCCATCGCCGCAGCCATCTCCTACACCGTAGGCCGCCTCTTCGCCAACTCTTATTTACTCCCCTCCCAGCTCAAAGCGATCGATTACTTAAAAAAGAAATAACGTAGGGGCGACTCCCCGTGGTCGCCCATAAAAAATTGGGGACGGTGCTTTACTTCTTGAC
>JAUWTR010000074.1 GCA_030614645.1 Candidatus Aminicenantota bacterium | reverse complement strand
TATAATCCGAGGCGGTGCTACTGTAATTCTGG
Organism: Candidatus Aminicenantota bacterium; assembly: GCA_030614645.1. Taxonomy (GTDB): domain Bacteria; phylum Acidobacteriota; class Aminicenantia; order Aminicenantales; family Aminicenantaceae; genus JAUVXM01. Next base: position 7,298 of record JAUWTR010000074.1, on the reverse strand, counting down.
CCATGGGAGATGCAAGGATTGCAGCTGCGGAAATGCATAAATATCTCAGTTCGAAAAAATAAAACAATAATAAAGTTAATTATAAAGACAGGAAATAAATGACTTGGGTAGATGAATATAAAAAAAAGTTAGTTTCAGCTGAAGAGGCTGTCTCTGATATTAAAAGCGGTCAGCGCGTATATATCAGCGGGAATGCTGCCACTCCTTACGTTTTGGTAAAATCATTATCAGCGAGAAAAGATGAGTTGAAGGATGTTGAGCTTGTCCATGTTCTTCTTTTAGGAGATGATCCTTTTTCCCGGCCGGAGATGCAGGGGCATTTTCGGCATAATTCATTATTTGTCGGCCCGGCTGACAGAAAAGCTATAAATGAGGGCCGGGCGGATTATGTCCCCATTTTTCTCCATCAGATCCCCAATCTTTTCTATTCGGGGCAAATGCCTCTTGATGTAGCTTTGCTGCATCTTTCCTCTCCTGACGAACATGGATTTATGAGTTATGGAGTTGAAGTGCTGTGTTCAAAAGCTGCTGCTGAGACAGCTAAAAAGGTTATAGCTCAGGTCAATGAACAGATGCCGCGAGTTCTGGGGGATTCATTTATTCATGTTTCCCGGATAGACAAGATCGTTGAGGTTTCTGAACCTTTACCTGAACTTAAGAAAAAACCTTTCAGTGATGTAGAGAAGAAGATAGGAGGATATGTTGCTGATCTGATCGATGATTGCTCCACCCTCCAGCTTGGGATCGGAGGAATTCCAGATGCTGTGCTTGCTGCATTAAAAGATAGACAGGATCTGGGTATTCACACTGAGATGGTTTCAGACGGAGTGATGGAAGCTATTGAATCCGGGATAATAACCGGAGCAAAAAAAACATCCCATCCCTACAAGGTGATTTTAACCTTTTTGCTTGGTTCAAAGAAGCTTTATGATTTTGCGGATAATAATCCAGTATTTGAGGCGCATCCTACTGATTATACCAACCATCCTTTTATTGTATCTCAAAATGATAATATGGTGGCCATAAATTCTGCTATTGAAGTGGATATAACCGGACAGGTCTGTTCAGATTCGATCGGGAAATTTATCTACAGCGGTTTTGGTGGTCAGGTCGATTTTATTCGGGGAGCTGCCCATTCTAAGGGAGGAAAACCGATCATAGCACTCCCATCTACGGCCCAAAAAGGGAAAAGTTCGCGGATTGTGCCTTTCCTGAAAAAAGGAGCTGGAGTTGTCACAACCAGAGCTGATGTGACGTTTGTAGTAACAGAATATGGTGTAGCCTATCTGCATGGGAAAAACCTGCAGGAGAGAACTATAGCTTTAATAAATATTGCCCATCCAAAATTCAGGGACGAGCTTATAAAAGAAGCAAAAGCCCGGAATTTGATATAATAAAACCAAACATGAACCAGCCAAATCTGTTTCCTGGAGCAAAAGGGCATATTGGAACTGACGAGTCAGGGAAAGGAGATTATTTCGGACCGCTGGTAACTGCGGGATTTTTTCTTCCGGATGGGCAGGAAGAAGTTCTCAGGGAATTAGGAGTAAAGGATAGTAAACGTCTTTCTGATAACAGGGTGCGGGAAATCTCCAAACAGCTAAGGCAGGAGTATAAATATTCCATTGTAGCAATCGGGCCGGAAAAATATAATGGGCTCTATCAAAAGATGCAGAATCTCAATAAGATCCTTGCCTGGTCACATTCGAGGGCTATTGAAAACATATTGGAAGAAATACCATGCTCTCTAGCCATTACTGACCAGTTTGGGGATAAGCTTTTTGTAAAAAATGCCCTGATGAAAAGAGGCCGGAATATTGAGTTGGTCCAGAAGACAGGAGCAGAGGAAGATTTGGCAGTAGCTGCAGCTTCCATCCTAGCCAGGGCTGAATTTTTAAGGCGTCTGTCTCTTCTTTCCCAAGAGCTGGGGATTGAACTTCCTAAAGGCTCTTCGGAGAGATCTGATGAAGTGGGAGTGAAATTAGTTGAACTTCATGGAGCCGGGGCTTTAAATAAAGCAGCTAAGACTCATTTTAAACTTACTAAACGGATACTGAAAGTAATCAATACTAAAAAATAACAGCTTATCACAATTATATTGCATGAGCTCCTGTAAGAAAATCAGGTCAGTTGATACGAAAAAATGAGGGAATTCCAATTTTATATTTACTAGTTTTTAACAATGAAACAATTTACAATTTGCATTTTACTTTATATTATATAGATCGACTTTTTTTATGAATAAAAGAATATATTTTGACGATCCATACCAGGTTGAATTCGAATCTGAAATTATTGACAGAGTAAAACATAATAACCGGATGGCATTAGTACTCGAGCAGACCTGCTTTTATCCGGAGTCAGGAGGCCAGCCGGCTGATAAAGGCACTTTAAACGGAGTGGAGCTAATAGATGTTATAGAAGATGAAGGCCGCATCTTGCATATTGTAGATCAAGATATGCAGGAAAAAAAAGTCAAAGGCAAGGTCGATTGGAAAACTCGTTTTGACTATATGCAGCAGCACGCCGGACAGCATATTTTGTCGCAGAGCTTTTGGGAGCTAATGCAGGGAAAAACCAGGTCATTTCATCTGGGACAGAATGTGTCTACCCTGGAAATAGATATTAAGAAAATATCGGATCTGGAGCTGGAAAAAGTAGAAGAAGAAGCCAATAAAGTAGTTTTCCAAAATAGAGAGATCAAGACTTATTTTGTTGACGAGGACAAAATAGGAGAAGTTCCTTTAAGAAAACCGCCAAAAAAGTCGGGAGTGATCAGGGTAGTTGAAGTTTCAGATTATGATTTTTCTGCATGTGGGGGCACTCATCCTTTCAGAACTGGAGAAATCGGGCTCATAAAGATATTAAAGTGGGGAAGGATCAGAAACAATCTCAGTTTTGAGTTTGTTTGCGGAAGCAGGGCGCTAAAGGATTATACTTTAAAAAACCGGATTCTCCTCCAGGCTGCATCCAGGTTTTCAGTAGGTGAAGAGGAAGTGCCGGATGCTATAGAAAAGCTTTTTGCGGATCTAAAAAGCGGGAAAAAACAAACAAGAAATATTTTGATGAAATTATCTGAGCTGGAAGCAAGGGATATCAGGCAAAATGCTAAGAGTGGGGTCATAAAAAAAGTATATTTCGGCCGAAGCAGGGATGATGTCAGGCATATAGCTTTAAATATTATTCGCAATCCGGGGTATATTGTTCTTTTTGGCCTAAAGGCGGACAATATAGCAAATTTAATTATGGCTCGATCTGAAGATGTCGACTTTGATATGCGGGAACTTATACCTGCTGCTTCTCAGCTTATTAATGGAAAGGGAGGCGGCCGCCCCTCCTTAGTTGAATTGGCTGGGGATAACGTGGAAAATCTAAATCAAATTCTTGCTGAATTAGGGTCAGAGTTTTTAAAGTCTTAAAGGTCTGACCCCTATTTATTCGTAGCGGAGGGCAGCGATTGGATTCATTTTAGCTGCTTTCCTTGCCGGCAAAATACCAAAGCAAAGTCCGACAGAGAAAGAAACACAAAATCCTAGAATAACTGACCACCAGGTTACTACAGCGGGAAGGGGAGTTGCAGTGCGGACCAACAGAGCAATAAGAAAGCCGACAAGAATTCCTGCAGCCCCACCGGTTCCGGTTAGGAAGATAGCTTCTATGAGAAACTGCTTAAGTATATCATTTGCACGCGCGCCTATGGCCTTGCGGATCCCAATTTCCCGGGTTCTTTCCTTTACAGTCACCAGCATGATGTTCATCACCCCGATCCCTCCTACCAGAAGTCCGATAGATGATATGACGATCATTACCAGGAAAGCTGCTCCTGTGAGTTGATTGTAAAGGTCGATTATAGCGTCCTGCCCGTAAACTGCAAAATCATTGGGCTTGCCAAAGGGGACTTTTCTGCGCCTCCGCAACACATTGATTATCTGCTCTTCAGCCTCTGAATAATTGGCATGGTCATCTGGTTTTGCAATGATTTCAAGGTTGCTGAGGTCATAGGGAAAGTATTTCATCAGGGTGGTTATAGGAATTCCCGCAAAATTATCCTGACTTTGTCCGAAAATGCTTCCTCTTTTCTCAAGGATCCCGACTACTGTGAATTTTTCCGGCCCGATACGAATATCTTTTCCCAGGCCGTTAGTAAAAGGAAAAAGCGTCTCATTAAGATCTGCCCCCAGGACACAGACTTTGCTGCGGTGAGTGATATCTGATTCCGATAAAAATCTCCCTCTTTCCGGGAGATAAACTGTAAGCACCTGCGGCCAGTCCTCATTCATTCCTAAGATCATAGCATCATTGCTTTTGGTGCTTTGATATTTAACTGGGATGCTTTGAAAAAAATCAACCATAATATCTATAGCAACAGCTGTAATATTAGAACATTCTGTCTTAATCGCTATGGCATCATCAAATGTGAAGTCTTTTCTCTGGCGAATTTCTTCGGAGTGTCCCCCCACGATTACTCCCGGCTCAAATTTGCCGATAACGATAATATCAGAGCCCACGGATTCAAGCTCACTGAGAAAAGATTTATTTAATCCCTGAATGACAGAGGTCATGGCGATAACTGTCATTACTCCGATCATAATCCCCAGTAAAGTGAGAAACGAGCGGAGTTTATTATTTCTGATCGAATCAAATGACATCTGAAAGATTTCTTTAAGGATTCCTAATCTCATACGCTTGACCTCAAGGATTCAATAGGGTCGAGTTTTGCAGCTTTATTAGCTGGGTAGAGCCCGAAAAAAATGCCGATTGAAGCAGAGACAAATATCGCGATCGCAATAGATGCCGGATCTACACTGGAGGGCATGGATGTGACTGCTGAAACGATACCTGCCAGGGAAAATCCTAAGAGGATTCCGATCAATCCTCCTATGGTTGACAAAGTAGCTGATTCGATTAAAAATTGAAAAAGAATATCCGACCTGCGGGCTCCTACTGCCATCCGGACGCCGATTTCATTTGTCCTCTCAGTAACAGATACTAGCATGATATTCATAACAACGATCCCCCCAACGATCAAGGCAAGGGAAGATATTGCTATCATAGCAAAATAGATGCCGGTAGTTATAGATTTGTACAACTGGATAAATTGATCTGATGTCTGAAAGGAAAAATCATCCGGTTCTTCAAAAGTAAGGTGGCGCTTGGAACGCAGGATAGTGCGTACTTCCTCCTGAGCTAAGGCCATCTGCTCTTGTGAGTTTGTGTGTACATTTATAGTGATATTTATTCTTGAACCATAGATTTTGAGAAAGGTTGTTATAGGAATGCGGACGTAATTATCCTGGCTCATTCCTAGGAGTTTCCCTTTTTTTTCGCCTATACCGACTACTTGAAAATTGTGCCGGCCTGCTTTGATTCTCTTTCCCAGAGGATTAAGGTATGGAAATAACTCTTCTACAACGTCAGCTCCAATAATACAGATAAGGCGTGAGTGGTCTTCGTCTTCTTTTAAGATCTGACGGCCACTTTCGAGCTCTTCTACATTTCCGATCATATGGTCAAGGTAGGTAGTCCCTTTAATAGAAACCCTTTTTAAAGAATTGCTGCCGAATTTTACCGTCCGGTTGGTACTGGCAGAAGCCCCTATAAGCTCGCAGTTCTTACACCGTCTGCGAAGAAGCTGCATGTCTGCAAGTCTTAAGTCTTTACGCTTTAACTGCTCCTTGAAATCACTGAGAGATCCCCCAAAAAAAGAAAATTTGGATACAGAGAAATCATTAGCTCCGAAAAAAGCCATTTTAGTATATACGTAATTGTTTAATCCCTGGATTATAGAGATAACAGCAATAATGGTCAGCACCCCGATTATAATTCCCAGCAGGGTCAGAAATGTCCGCAGTTTATTTGCCCATAAAGAGCTTATAGCCATACTCATGGACTCTCCGACTTGTATTCTTGCCATTTGTTTATTATGTTATTAAATGTATTCTACATTATTTAATACGCAGGATAAAATAAAAGGTTCAAAAAACAAGGAGGTCCAATGGGCTGCAAAATAAAGTTCATCGATCATGAAGTTTTTTTACCTTGTGTATATTTTGAAAAATCCGGTGAGGAGAATACCCGTCGGACATTGGAGGTCTCAGCCCAAAGAGCACAAAAGTTGGATATTAGAGATATTGTGATTGCTACTACTTCAGGAAAAACAGGTCTTATAGCGCTTGAACTAATGGCACAGCATAATATAGTTGTCGTCAGTCATTCTACCGGATTTGTTAAGCCTGGTTTTCAGCAGATGTCAGAGGAGATGCGCAGGCAGCTTGAAGTTTCCGGAGCAAAAGTCCTGACTTGCCAGCATGCTCTGGGAGGGATCAACCGGGCAGTAAGGAAAAAGCTCGGGACCTATGAACTTGATGAAATAATCGCTTACACGCTCAGGATGTTCGGGCAAGGGACTAAAGTTGCAGTTGAAATTGCGCTTATGGCTGCAGATGCCGGATTGATATCTATATCAGATCCCTGTATCTGTATAGGAGGCACTGGTAAGGGAGCGGATACAGCGATCCTGTTGAAGCCGGCTCACGCCCAGGATTTTTTTGATCTCAGGATAATGGAGTTTCTCGCAAAGCCGCGTTTGCCCTAATTTTACTTGCTTGTTTTATTCGACATGATTATTATTTAAATAGGGTGAAAAAATGAATACTCCTATAAATAAATTATTTGTCACTTTTGTTGTTTTTGTGAGTTTTTTTGTATTTGCTGATAATGTCTCAGGCCAGAGATTTTATCTCGGCCCTCAACTTGGGAGTTCTGCCCAGAAACCAAGTCTTCTAGATATTGAATTTTCAACCGATACAACATTTCTCTACGGATTTCGAGCTGGAGTAAAAATCCTTTTCTTTGCGGTGGAATTGAATTATTTTCAGGCTGCTCATAATATGGAACTAAAGGAATTGGTGACGTTTGAATGGGGGGGGCGGGAAATTAACTATAATTACCTTGGCCTAAATGGAAAACTCTTTCTCCCGATTTTGATTCTGCACCCTTATCTGACGGTCGGTTATGGTTACTATTCAGCTGATATTTTTGATGTAGCTAAAGGTACCGACCGTGGATTCAACCTTGGCCTGGGATTAGAATTACAGCTAGGGAAGAGCTTTTCATTATTAGCAGAAGGGAAATATCATCTTGCCAAATTGAATATTGATGAAGAGGAATTAAAAATTAGCAATTATACTATTGCGGGAGGATTTAATTTTTATTTCTAACCTGCTCTTAGCATACCCATAATGGCTGTTTTTATTATAAATTGTCTAGATTATGAAAGTCCGTATAAATAAATTTAT
>JAUWTR010000037.1 GCA_030614645.1 Candidatus Aminicenantota bacterium | reverse complement strand
AGGCGGCTTTGCCCCGAATTTAGAATCAAATAAAGAAGCACTTGACATTATTTTAGCCGCCATTGAAAGGGCTGGGTATAAAGCTGGTTCCGACATTTTTCTGGCCCTCGATGCAGCAGCCTCTGAATTTTACCAGGATAATGTCTATGTATTCCATAAATCAGATGGTTCAAGAAAAGACATTGATCAAATGATCAAATTCTATTCTTCTTTGGTCGACAACTACCCCATTGTCTCAATCGAAGATGGTTTTTCTGAAGATGATTGGGAAGGATGGAAAATCATGACAGATGAACTGGGACAGAAAATCCAGATTGTCGGAGACGACATCTTTGTAACAAATCTGAAGATACTCAAGGAAGGTATTAAACGAGGAATAGGAAATTCTATTCTTATTAAACTAAACCAGATTGGATCTTTAAGTGAGACGATAGAGACAGTGAAGTATGCCCAGAAACATGATTATCCCTGTGTGATCTCTCATCGTTCCGGAGAGACCTCAAGTACTTTCATAGCAGACCTCAGTGTAGCGCTTAATACAGGTCAGATTAAAACCGGTTCATTAAGCCGGAGTGAAAGAGTCGCAAAATATAATCGTTTGCTTGAGATAGAGGAAATATTAGGCGACCGGGGAAGCTACGCCGGTAAAAAAGTTTTTCAAAAATACATAACCTGAATAAAATCCAGTTGCTATTTTCCATTTTCCATTTACTATTCACCATTTAATTAGTATTATTTGTAACAGAATAATGTCCATAGAAAGAATAAAATACATTTAAAACCCGATCTTCTTTGAAAGTAAAGAGAGAGTATTCAGATAAAGATTTATCCACCTTCAATCCCTCCAGAGACCTGGGAAAAGCTGGAGAATATCCATTTACCAGAGGAATATACCAAAATATGTACCGAGGACAGTTATGGACAATGCGCCAATATGCTGGTTACGGAACTGCTCGGGAATCCAATCAAAGATACCGCTATCTTTTGGAGCAGGGACAGACCGGCCTAAGTGTCGCATTTGACCTGCCTACTCAGGTCGGCCTGGATTCGGACCATATCCTGGCCCTTGGTGAAGTCGGAAAAGTCGGAGTCGCTATTGACAGCCTCGAAGACATGGAAATTCTATTCAGGGGAATCCCTCTGGACAAAGTATCTGTTTCAATGACAATAAACTCCACTGCTGCCATCATCCTTGCCATGTATTTGGTTTTAGCGGAAAAACAAGGAATTGCCTGGAATCAACTCAAAGGAACGATCCAAAACGACATCCTCAAAGAATATATCGCCCGGGGAACATACATCTACCCGCCAAAAGCTTCGATAAAAATTATTATTGATATACTGGCCTTTTGTCAGGAAGAAGTCCCTGCTTGGAATTCTATAAGTATAAGTGGTTACCACATCCGCGAAGCGGGTGCTGATGCTGTACAAGAGCTTGCTTTTACTTTCGCCAATGCAATAACCTACATCAAAGCAGCTAGGGAAGCTGGATTAAAAATCGATACTTTTGCCCCCAGATTGTCATTTTTTCTGGCAGCCCATAACAATTTTTTCGAAGAAATCGCCAAGTTCCGGGCAGCCCGACGTATATGGGCAAAAATAGTAAGGGATAAATTTCATGCAAAAAATCCAAAATCATGGAAATTCAGATTTCATACCCAGACCAGTGGAGCTACTCTGACCGCACAGGAACCAGATAATAATATTATTAGAGTCACCCTGCAGGCCCTGGCTTCCATAATAGGAGGCACTCAATCCCTGCACACAAATTCCAGAGATGAGGCCCTGGCCCTTCCCAGCCAAGAGTCGGCCCGGATCGCCCTTCGCACCCAACAGATCATCGCGCACGAGAGCGGAACCACTGCTACAGTTGATCCGCTAGGAGGCTCATATTATATAGAAAACTTAACAAGCAGGATCGAAACCAGCGTTAATGACTATCTTCACAGAATTGAAGACCTGGGCGGGATGCTTAAAGCCATTGAGAACGGTTTTATCCAGAAAAAAATTCAGGACAGCGCTTATGCTTATCAAAAGGAGATAGAACAAAAAAAGCAGCTTATTGTCGGCCTCAATTCCTTTAATACTTCAGGAGGAAAAATCCAATTCGATCTTTATTCACCTCCCAGAGAAATCGAAAAAAAACAGATCCAAAAGCTAAAAGAAATAAAGAAACGCAGAGATACCTCCCTGACAAAAAAATCTCTGCAAGCTTTAAACAAAGCTATAAGCGATAATAAAAATCTCATGCCTTTTATTATTGATGCAGTAAAGTGTTTAGCAACTCTAGGCGAAATTTCTGATATACTTAAAGACAACTTCGGCACTTATCAGGAAGCAGGCCTCTAACCTGACTTATTCATAAAAAAAAGGCGATGTTTTTATTATTGTTTTCTTTTCAATGATATGTAAGATTTTTTAAAGAATGATTATTGAAACTTTTTTCTTGTTTTTATTTTTAATTTTATTCGCCATTTTTTTATGAATAATCCAGGCTAAATCAGGAAAGACTGGAAAATCCAGTAGGCAGCGTGCAGAATGCTTTTAACAATTAAGTATTTGAGTTTTTATTAGAATATGTAGTAGGATAGATTTATGTCAGCTTGGCTAAAAAAATTATTTTCCCTGCTTCTTTTCTTTGTATTTTTCACCCCCGCCGGGTTTACAATAGACAGGGCTACAGCACTGCTGATCGAAAAAGAAATCAAAAAACACATTAACGAAATAATAAAAATCAGACGCTTCCTGCATATGAACCCTGAGTTGAGTAATAGAGAATATGAAACTTCTAAACTTATCACTTCAAAACTGATATCCCTTGGCATAGAAGTTAAATCCGGAATTGCTGGAACCGGAATATCCGGCTTATTAGAAGGAGATCATGAAGGCTTCACCCTCGGACTAAGAGCAGACATGGACGCTCTTCCCATTCACGAAAAAACCCACCTCCCCTATACATCTCTTAACCCTGGTGTTATGCATGCCTGCGGCCACGATATCCATATGTCAATAGCACTGGGAACCGCAATAGTGCTTAGTAATTTAAAAGATAAGATAAAAGGTAATATTAAATTCATCTTCCAGCCAGCAGAAGAAGGCCCTCCCAAAGGTGAAGAAGGAGGCGCCTCCCTGATGGTAAAAGAAGGTGTTCTGAAGGAGCCTCCGGTTATGGCTATCTTTGGACAACACGTATGGCCTAGTATTGAGGTGGGACAAATCCTTTTTTCCTCGGGAACCATAATGGCATCATCGGATACGGTTGAAATTATAATCAAAGGGAAAAGCTCCCATGGGGCCAGACCATATGAAGGAATAGATGCCATTACTTTAGCAGCCCATACTATTGTCTCTATCCAATCCTTTATGGACCGTATGATCGATCCCTCAGACCCGGCTGTTGTATCCATCGGAAAAATCTACGGTGGGGGAAAGTCAAACATAATTGCCGACTCAGTTACCCTAGAGGGTACAGTAAGAACATTAACGCGGACAAACAGAACTAAAATCGAAACCATGCTGGAAAATATTGTACAAGGTATAACCTATCCTTTTGGAGCAAATTATACTTTTAATTACCAGAAAGGCGCTCCCCCGCTTTATAATCATCCTGACCTGGGAGACATCATGCTTCCAGTGCTTCAAGAAGCAGTTGGTAAAGACAATGTTTTGCCTCTCCAGCCGCAAATGGTTGCAGAAGACTTCTCAATATTCAGTCAAAAAATTCCAGGATTCTATTTTTTTCTGGGAGTAAAACCTCCCGGCCAAAAAACAATGCCTCCCTTACACAGCCCATTTTTTAACCCTGATGAACGCAGTATCGCACTTGGCATAAAAATCGCTTGCTATCTTTTGCTTGACTGCCTGGCTTACCAGGATAGTTTTGGTTCTAACTTTAACTGATATCTTTTATTATGGCATTCCCATTTCTGTTATTGGTTCTACCCTTAATTTCAGGGATATTTTTTGCTTCACTACTCGCTCCCTGCCTTTCCTGGCAGATAACAAGTTTACTTATATGTTCATTTTCTGCCTGGGTATTCTTTTTTTTATATCGAAAAGAAAAAATAACCTTGCTTTTTATTTTGTTGATGACATTTTTCCTAGGAGCAAGCCTCTACTCCTTTTCTGAAATAAATTATACAAATAACCCTCTCTCCAAATTCGATGCACCTGAATACATCGATTTTACCGGCAATTTATACAAATCCCCCTCTCGCGGTATAGACAAAGATCTTCTTTATCTTAAAGTCAAAAAAATAAATTACCGCAAACAGGAAATAAAAACAGAAGGCCGGCTTCGCATAGCCGTATATCATTCCTCAGAATTCTCTTCTCCCTTGAATCTTCTCATAGGCGACAGAATCAAAGTATCAGCAAAACTCAGTTCTTTGAGCGGCTATCACAATTTTCAGACACCTCCATTCAGGCTTTATCTGAAAACCCTGGGAATTCATAAATCAGCCTACACAAAATCCCCGCTGCTCGTTGAAAAAATCAAAGACGGAAAAGCCTATTCCCCTCTGCGTATAATTTCATGGCTCAAGTTAAAACTGCAGGATAAGATAGAAAAATTTTTCTCATCTAGAAACCAGTGCGGCGTATCCTCGCAGGGAGCAGTGCTTGAAGCATTAATATTAGGCGAGAGAAGTAGGCTGGATACATCTGTGATCAGGTCTTTCCAAGATTCCGGATTGTATCATCTTTTTGCCATTTCAGGTGCCCATATCGCAATAATCTCATTTTTCTTGTTTTCATTTTTCAAATTCTTGCGAATTCCTGAACGAGGAAGCTACCTTTTATTAATGGGATTCCTTATTTTTTACGTATTTCTGGTGGAAGGACGGCCTTCCGTACTCCGTGCCACTATAATGACTCTCGCCTATCTGACCGCAAAACTTATCTGGAATAATGCTCCCCTGCTCAATACCCTCTCTGCAAGCGCCTTTTTTCTTCTTCTGGTTAATCCTTTTAGCCTTTTTTCAGCAGGTTTCCAACTAACATTTGCCGCAACCTTATCAATTATTCTTTTTTTTCCCAAAATCATCAAATATCTTCCCCGGCTTCCCCTCCGTATAAGTGAGATCTTTGCTATCACCTTATGCGCCCAGCTTGGGATTCTCCCGATTCTTTTAAGTACTTTCAATCGAGTATCCTTTTCAGGCTTTCTCTTGAATTACGCAGCATTCCCCCTTGTTGCATTGGTAATGGCAGGCGGATATTTATTTTTCCTTCTATCTTTTATTGTATTTGTGCCGGCCCAGCTTTTTGTCCATATTCTTAACTTTCTAATAAGCCTGCTTCTCCATTTAACCCATCTTTCCTCACAGGTCTCATTTTTATCCTACAGAATCCCCGGCCCCCATTTATTTACAATAATTTCCTATTACTCCCTGCTTATTCTTTTTTTAATACCTTTCAGGAATAAAAAAATTCGAATCGCTATCCCAACCCTCTTCCTAGTCTGTTTTTTAATTATGATTTCCTATCCCTTCACATCATCCTGCAGAGACCTGAAAATCACAGCTCTTGACATAGGTCAAGGTGATTCCATCCTGGTCGAATTCCCCGGCCGCAAAAAAATGCTGATCGATGGCGGCGGTTCCCGAACCGGCACATTTGACATAGGTGAAAATGTGGTCTCCCCAGCCCTCTGGCACAAAGGAATAAAAAAAATAGATTATCTGGTCCTATCTCACGCTCATCCCGACCACATGAATGGATTAAAATCCGTAGTAAAAAATTTTAAAATAGGAGAATTCTGGGAAGCCTGCATTCCACCAGATAACAAGGGCTATGCTCTTTTTAAAGCTACGCTTCCGGCCAGCCTTTCTCACAGAACCATCTTTCGAGGAGATAAAATCACCTTGGGAAAAATTGAAATCAAAGTACTTCATCCTGACAGAAGCAAAAAGGCCATTACTTCTGTGCATAATAATCAATCTCTAGTCCTTAAACTTACCTACAAAAACACTTCTTTTCTTCTCACCGGAGACATTGAATCAGAGGCCGAAGCTGAGCTCATCGCCTCAGGGGAAGACCTGAAAAGTCAGGTTCTAAAATCCCCCCACCACGGAAGTTTATCTTCAAGCTCCCCGGCTTTCCTCAAAGCAGTCTCTCCAAAGATCATATTAATATCAGTAGGGAAAAATAATCCATACAATCTTCCTTCAACTCAGATACTGGAAAGATATGCTCAAATCGGGGCTGCTGTCTATCAAACCAATATTCATGGAGCCATAGAATTGAAATCGAACGGAAAAAGCATCTCCGTTTGTACTTATAAATAAAATTTATCAAAACCAAACGCGAAGTTTCCGAGTTGACTAATTCTTTTATTCTTTTATATTATATTTGTATATTCGTAAGGGAGATGAGCATTAACATAAAGAAACTATTGTCAATAATAATCCTTCCATTACTATGCACTTTCTTTGCACACTCACAAAGCCTAGTAGAATTAGCAAAAAAAGAAAAAGAACGAAGAGAAAATCTCAAGAACAAAAAAATACTCTTAGTGACCAACGCTGATTTAAAAAAGTTTAATAGGACAACTACTGCTATCGTTATTCAAGCTACAAATTCAAAGACTGTCAAATCAAACATCCCAGCTCCACCTCAGCAAATCCCAGTTATACTCTCAGCAAAATCAAGAGATAGGGGCCGGAGCAGCGCCGAAGAAGAAAATAAGCTGGGAAAAGAATACCAAGAAGCTAATAAACATGTAGGACTGCTAACTTTAAAAATGAGAGCATTATGGCAGCAATTTTACAGCATGCCTGACATGACACCAAAAAATCAAATTCAACAGCAAATCAGCCTGACTTACCTTCAATTGCAAAAAGCTCAAGCGGATGCAGAAAAACTAAAAAAACAGTTAGAAACCCAAAAGAAAAAACAGAAATAATTTTTTATAATCCTTATCTAAAATACAAAAAAGAAATCTGAAAGCCGAGTTCCCTCTCATCTCTGGAGTCTGGCAAGATTTCTGCAGGGATAAAAGATTTATCTGTCGCAAGCGTTAGATAAAACTCATCACCCTCTCCCAACCTTTCCTTTTCAATATTATACGTTTTTTCAAAGTAGGAATCCTCCGCAATAAATTCATCAAAGATCAAATCATTAAGCATAAAAATTACTTTTTGGTCATGGAAAACGCCCTTATTGACTCCCCCTTTTATTACCAGTAAAGCATCCCTATGGGGATTATCAATAATGCATCTTGCTTTCTTTGCTGTCCATCTCCACTGTTTAAGGAAGGAATCAGGATCAGTTTCTAGATTATACCACCCATCTTCATAAATAATCTCAGGTGTATCCAAAGGCGGAGGGAATACTTTTATCTTTTTTTCCATAACAAGTTGTTTTGATCCTCCACTTTCATCATAAGGCGAGAAAAACCCTACAGATAGCTTGAGTGTCTCTTCCCCTTTAAAATCAGGATCAAACTCATCAATGAATGCTGGAATGTAAATCTGCTTAGAATATTGATATTCCTCATCTACTTCCCAGGTTGATGTCGGAACCTCTGGAACATAATCCTCCCAGAAAAGCAGGCTATTTCCATGCCAGAAATGAACAAAAACATTAAAATCCTCACTCATCTTCACAAACTCACTATCAGTTCTCCATGTAAACTTCAAGTCAGTTATTAAATCATCAGACAATTTTTCCTCAGAAAAGGAAACATCTAAGTTTACGCCTTTTACCTGGGATTTTTTCTTACAATTAAACAACACTAATATCATCAATGTCGCAAGTAAAGCTACCATTGTTTTTTTCAACATGATTCTCCTCCATATTTGATAAATATCGATAATCATTATAAATAAATAGACTGGGGATGTAAAGCAATGGCAATCGACTTGAAAGTAAAAAGCCTATATAGTATAGTCCGGGAAGAATGAGGTTTCTTTTATATCCTATCTCCTTGATTTATCGATTTAATTGCCTAATCATAAATCTGTTATATAGGTGGGGATTCTTCAAGCCTAAAAAATCGCCTCTTCCGGTTATCAGTATAGGGAATATCTCATTTGGCGGCTCTGAAAAAACCCCCCTGGCAAAACACATCTTATCCGCGCTTTTAAAAACCTCATACAAGCCAGCTCTTGTTAGTAGGGGATACCGCGGAAAATGGGAGCGGTCAGGTGGCATGCTCTCTAACGGCCAGAGCATTTCCGGTACCTGGCGGGAATCTGGAGACGAGCCTTTTATGATCGCCAGAAGCATACCTGAAGCCGGTATTTTTATTGGCAAGGACCGCCTGTCCGGATGCCGAAAAGCACAAGAATCAGGATTCGACATTGTGGTCCTTGATGATGCTTTTCAGTACCATCCCCTGGAAAAAGATATCAACATCGTTATGTACGATCCTAAAGAAAAAATAATGCTCCGCGAACCTAGGTCATCTATAGGGAGAAGCCACGCTCTCCTTATCAAAAAAAATGGAGATAAACAGATAAAGACCTCTCTTAAAAAAAAAATCCCTCAAATACAATTTTATTCATATTCAGTAGTAAACAAAGGATTGTACAACATTTTTAATAAACAACTCCTGCCCTCGGCAGAGCTTAATAATAAAACTGTACTCTCATTCAGTGGTATAGCTCGGCCGGAAAGGTTCAAAAAAGCTCTAAAAAAAATAGGAGTAAATCCTGTTAAATTTTTAAAATTTCGGGACCACCACCCTTATCCCCCAAAATCCATAAAAAAAATAAAAAAGAATTATCTTTCCTTCCAAGCAGATATTATCATTACCACTGAAAAAGATATGGTGAAGTTAGCCGGTATTAAAGAGATTGAACCTCTCCCTCTCTATTTTCTAAAAATAGATCTCAAAATAGAAAAGGCTTTTTACACCTGGCTATGGTCACGGTTAACCTGAATTATTCATAAAAAATGTCGATTATCAATATAAATTACATCGAAAACGAAACGATTAATT
>JAUWTR010000383.1 GCA_030614645.1 Candidatus Aminicenantota bacterium | reverse complement strand
AACCACATGAAACCATCTCTATCCTGTAAAATACTGGATACGGCAGGAATTGATTCTTTGTTAAAGTCGGGAAGAATATGTTCGAATCGGATATATCTTCCAACAGAGGAAAACATGAAAAGTGGGGTAAAAATAAATAAAAAGAAGAAAGTAAATTTTTTCACTTGCCAGTTTTCTATAACTACCCTTCCCTCTAGCAGAATATCAAAGATCTCTCCGTTGAGCAACTTGAAGTTATTTTCCTTTTTTACATATTTCGTCATCTATCGAGAATTAAAGGTCATTCATCGAATAATACTAACAATATACTCCTGAACTGTTTATATTTAAGTAGAAATTTAACCTGAGGAGGAAAAAATGGAAAAAAAAGCAAGGATTAATCTCGATTTAAAAGTGATCATAGGGCTGGTTGTCATTTGTGCAGGTATTCTATTTCTGCTTGAAAATTTGGGTGTTGCTATAGGAATAAACATTTGGGATTTCTGGCCTGTCGCGCTCATTTTGATCGGCCTGAGCCATATCTCAAGGCCCAGTGAAACAAGGCAAACTTTCAGCGGAACGATCTTTATTATTGTCGGAGTATTGTTCCTTTTGAACAATTTAGATATTATGTTTTTTGATATAGGAACATTCTGGCCGGTCATCGTAATTTTACTCGGAATAGCGATCCTTAAAGATGCAGTATGGGGAAGTCATAAAGTTCCATCCTCTAGTAACAACTTTAATCTTTCATTTATCCTGGGAGGAGGAGAGCATAGATTCGCTTCAGACCAATTTAAAGGCGGAAAAATAGCTGCATTCATGGGTGGGGGAATAATTGACTTGAGAGATGCTGACATCCAGATCGATGATGCAGTGATCGATGCATTTGCTTTTATGGGTGGAATTGAAATAAGAATACCCCGGCACTGGCAGGTTAATATACAGGGAACACCTATTCTTGGCGGGATAGAAAATAAAACAGTTGTTATGTCAAAGGAAGAATTAGCAGCACATCCGGAAAAAGCGATTAAAAAACTTACAATAAAAGGAATGTTTATAATGGGAGCTCTCGAGGTAAAAAACTGATATGTTCCCTTATCTTCGCTCACCTAAGAATTTTCTTTTGATCACGGTCATATGGAGCCCGGTAGTTATCTGTATGACCGTTCTGGTGAGCAGTCTTACAGGCTTATCTTTGTCAGCCGCTGTCATACTCACAGTTCCACCTATAATGGTGGAACTTTTTTTCTGCCTTTCTTCCTGGTACCTGTGTAAAACTATGCTCCCGGAGCAAAAAAATCTGGTCAATATTATTCTAAAACAGGGTGTGGCCGCCTTAACGATGACAGGAATATGGCTGCTGCTTACAATGTCTTACAGCGAGGTTCTGAATTTTTTCCTTAATACCAAGATATGGAGGGTACGGTTCGATCAGGTCTTTCTTCTATTTGCGGCTGCAGGTATTTTCCTGTATTTTCTGGCTGCCTTGCTCCACTATCTTATTTTCTCCCTGGAAAAAAGCAGAGAGGCAGAACAGCAGGCACTAAGGAACCGTTTGCTGGCCAGCCGTGCCGAGTTAAACTCGCTTAAAGCAACCATTCACCCACACTTCTTATTTAATAGTCTAACCGCCCTGAGTACTTTGACTAAAACATCACCTGAGCTGGCACATAAAGTTTGTATACAGCTTTCCGATTTTTTACGCTACAGTCTGGTTTATGCCCGGAAGGAATGGGCAAGTGTGGAAGATGAACTCGAGCATATAAAAAGCTACCTGGGAATTGAAAAAATCCGGCTGGGTAAACGACTGACACTCGATATTAATGTAAACGAGCAAGCCATGGCAGAGCAGCTTCCTCCTTTTTCACTTTTACCGCTTGTAGAAAATGCCATTAAACACGGCTTTCAGCAGACTACCGAATCCGGCACACTTTATCTGCAAATAGAAAAATATTCGAATTCCCTGCTGATTTCGGTTAAAAATCCCCTGGATAAGGCCGCCCGGACCCAAACAAGCCCAGGATACGGACTAAAAGCACTGAAACAACGCCTTACCAATGCCTATGGGGACAACACAAAGCTGATCATAAGCCAAAAAGAAGATGATTTTATCGTCAAACTGCAGATCCCATTAGAGGGAAAAAATGAATAGAAAACGAGTCCTTATCGTCGATGATGAAGCCCTGGCCAGAAAAGCCCTCAGAATGGTTATTGATGGTTTTGAAGAGATCGAGATCATCGGGGAATGTTCAGACGGATTTGAAGCAGTAAAAACAATAAAGGAAAAAAGGCCTGACCTGGTATTCCTGGATATCCAGATGCCGAAACTGGATGGCTTTGACGTATTGGAACTTCTAGGAAAGGAAGCTCCATTTATAGTCTTTGTAACCGCATATGATGAATACGCTCTGCAGGCATTCGAGGCCCATGCCCTGGATTACCTTTTAAAGCCGGTTAAACCCGAACGTCTGACAAAAACACTGAATCGGATCAAAGAACGTCTCCCGGGAGAAAGCAGACAGGCGGTTGATAAATTACTGCAGCAGCACCGGCTGAAAGATGTTCCACATAAAAGAATTCTTGTAAGGGACCGGGGGAACATCTACATAATACAGGCAGAGGATATCACCTATATCGAAGCTCAGGGTGATTATGTTT
>JAUWTR010000380.1 GCA_030614645.1 Candidatus Aminicenantota bacterium | reverse complement strand
GCAAAACACCCTTCCCAGGTCTTCTTGGGGCTGGCTAAAGGGGCAAGTTTATGTTTTCCCCACTTTTTTCCAATAAGAAAGGCTCCTGTATCTCCGATAAAAATAACAGCCAGGATATAATAAATATAATAAGGTCCGTATTCATCTCTGAGAGGATTGAAGTGATTCAGGGTAAAACTTAAATAAAAACCCCCAAAAAAAGTCAGGGCAATGGAAGCAGGGAATTGAACTAATTTTTCGATATCTTTTAGGGTTAAAAGATAATAAACCCCCATAAAAAACAAACCAATAAAAATCGCAAGTTGTAAGGGAAATCTCTCAAAATAGAAAGCAGCGCTTATGAGTAAAGCAAAAAATACTCCTACTGTCTTAACCGGAAAGAGCTTCTTCTTCCTTGGAAGATTATAAAATTCCAGAATAGAAGCTAGGATAAAGATCTGTATGACACAAAAAAAACCCAACCTTGGGAGGTATTGAATGCTTACAAATACCAGCGGTAGTAAAATTACAGAAGTTGCTATTCTTTTCAACAGGTTCATTTCCTCTCCCTTACTCTCTTCTTTATTATCTTTTTTTCGGTATAATATCCCCGAATCTTCTCTCTCTTCTCTGATAATCAATAACTGCTTCAAAAAAATGCCTTTTGCGAAAATCCGGCCACAATTCTTTAGTTAGCCAAATTTCAGAATAAGCTATTTGCCACAGAAGAAAATTCGATATTCTAAACTCTCCACTTGTTCTTATAAGGAGATCCGGATCCGGGACATCGGGAGCATAGAGCATTTCTGAAAACCTTTTCTCATCAAGGGCATCAGGATTAAAATCTTTTTCTTTTGTTAGTTTTTTGATCGCATCGACTATCTCAGCCCGGCCTCCATAGTTAAGTGCCATAATTATGACCATACCATCATTAACTCTAGTCAGATTAATAACCCGATCCAATTCCTTTCGAATAGCAAACGGGAGCTCCTGGATCTGGCCAATGACCTGTAAACTTAAATTATTTTCCAGCAATACTTGAAAGTCTTTTTTTAAATAGTCTTCCAGGAACTTCCAAAGGGCCGCGATCTCTAGTTTAGGCCGTTTCCAATTTTCTTTAGAAAAAGCGTAAAGCGTCAAATATTCTATCCCCATCCGGGCTGCAGTTTCGACTATCTCACGAACTGATTTTGCCCCGGCCCGGTGGCCTTCAACTCGAGGTAGATCTCTCTTTTTTGCCCACCGTCCGTTCCCGTCCATAATCACAGCAACATGATGGGGAAGCTTAGTAAAGTCGATCTGTCCTGCCAGCTCCTCTTCTTTACTCCCAGTTTCAATAAATCCTTCCAGGTCTTTAAACATAGCACAATTATAGGAGTTAGCCTGTTAATTGTCAAAAGCAGGAAAAACTGTTGTTGCTTATGCTCGATCAGATTTTTAACGCCATTCTTTATTTGCCAGGATTATCAACATTTTTTATGAATAATTCAGGCCATGCGCCGGCATCGACACGGGTAAATCCCTGTCTTTCGTAGGGACTTACACGTGTCAATGCTTTACAGACCTTGTAAAAGTTTGAAAAAATTGAGGAAACTACAGAAAAGATTGTATTCTGATCCTTATCTGCCTATAATGGTATCTGAAGAATAAAGAGGTTAAACATAAAATGTGCTTAGGAATTCCAGCAAAAGTAATCGAAGTCGATGAATCCAAACACGGAAAAATCGATTATCTAGGGACAAAAGTCAAAACCAACTTCTACCTGCTCGAAGATGTAAAAAAAGGAGACTGGGTCATTGTTCATGCCGGATTTGCTATTTCAAAATTAAACGAAGAAGAAGCCAAGGAAACAATGGACCTTATCCGGGGATATATAGATCATTCGGAAACTTAAAGCCGGAAATAGTGAATAGTATATAGAGAATTATAGAAAAAAAACAATGGGACAATCCCTCTTGATTTCAAAGGGAAATATTTTTTATGTCTATAGATGATCTCAGAAACAGGCAGGTCCTCAAGGGTCTTCTGACTGAAATCAAATCAAAATCAAAATCCTTAAATACCCCTATAAAGATCATGGAAGTCTGCGGTACTCATACCATGGCTATTCATCGCCACGGATTAAAGAAACTTTTGGAAGATTCCGGAATAGAAATGGTTTCCGGCCCTGGTTGTCCGGTCTGTATCACTCCCAATGAAATCCATGAAGCTGCCATTAAGCTGGTTACAGAAAACAATAATTTCGTGCTCACAACCTTTGGCGATATGACAAGAGTCCCCACTCAGAAAGGAGCTATTCAGACCATAGTTCCGGCTGCCGGCTCTCAGGTAAAAATCGTTTATTCCCCGGAAGAATCACTTGAAATCGCAAAGGAAAATCCTGAAAAAGAAATCATCTTCTTCGGAGTCGGGTTTGAGACGACAATTCCCTCCATTGCTGTAACTGTTAAAATCGCTGCAGAGGAAAAAATCTCTAATTTCTCAGTTCTTTCAGCTTTATGGCTGGTCCCTCCTCCTTTAAATGCTTTAGTATCAGCAAAAGACACAAACCTACACGGTTTCCTTTATCCGGGACATGTAAGCGCTATAATCGGAGAAAAGCCTTACCACTTTATAGCAGAAAAATTCAATATCCCAGGTGCTATTGCAGGATTCGAACCTGGCGATATTCTGCTGGCCCT
>JAUWTR010000160.1 GCA_030614645.1 Candidatus Aminicenantota bacterium | reverse complement strand
CCTGAATACTTCACAGAAACAAAAGATTAGCCTCACTGAACCTATATTAAAGCGAAATTTTATATGGGCAAGCGGGGATTTATTGTTTTACTACTAACCGTATTTGTTCCCTCTTTATTCTATGGTATAGAAGATTTCTGCGGGAAAATAGAAAAAGAAGAAATACTTAACAGGTTCCCTGAATGGCAAAAAACTGTCACAGCTTATTCACCTGATCCAGAAATTATATATGGTCTTCAAACATCTGATATTCCAGTCAATATTGAGATTTTTCTAGGGACCTGGTGCCATGACAGCGCTCAACATGTCAGTGAGTATTTTAAGATTATGAATATGGTCGACAATCCCTATTTCATGACTTTATACACAGGAATACCTAAAGACAAGGAATCTCGTGAGCCATATATTAAAGGAAAAAATATTCAAAAAATCCCAACTTTTATTTTCTTCATCGATGGAGAGGAAATAGGCAGAGTCATTGAGCACCCTATAACAAGCCTTGAGGAAGATATTCTGGATATTATCTCTGTCTACTCAATAAACCAAGTCGCTATAGATCTGGATTTTTTTTTATCAAACTATCACGCTGATCTAAATATCGATTGCACCCAATGCCATCAACCTAAGTAAGCATTGACTTCAAACCTATTTCTTGATTGGTCCAATCACTTCACGGCTGACAACCAAGCGCTGAATATCATTAGTACCTTCGTAGATCTGAAGCAGCTTAGCATCCCGCATAAGCTTTTCCATGGGGTAATCTTTCATATACCCGTACCCGCCAAAGATCTCCAGCATATCATTTGTAGCTTTCATAGCTACATCTGAGGCAAAAAACTTGGCCATAGCAGATTCTTTCCCAACTTTCATTCCTTTATCCAGTCTCCAGGCTGCATTCCATACCAGAAAGCGAGCCGCATTTATTTCAGTTGCAGTTTGAGCGATTTTAAATGCGATTTTCTGAAACAAGGCAATAGGTTTTCCAAATTGAACCCTTGTTCTTGAATAATCGACAGCATATTCAAGCGCAGCTCTGGCTACTCCTAAGCCACCAGCTCCGACCGGAGCCCGGGTTTTATCCAGCGTTTTCAAAGCAATCACAAATCCCATGCCTTCCTTTCCCAGCAGGTTTTCAGCGGGTACCTTTACATCTTCAAAAAACAACTCAACAGTATTTGATGCTCTATGTCCCATCTTATCTTCTTCCTTTCCTACAGTAATTCCCGGTGTATCTTTAGGAACAATAAAAACACTCATACCGCGTGTACCTTTTTCAGGAGCTGATAAAGCAAATACAATATAGAGTTCAGCTACTCCTCCATTCGTAATAAAACACTTGGAACCATTAATAATATATTCATTTCCCACTTTTTCAGCTTTAGTCTTAAGTGACCCAGCATCGGAACCAGCTTCTCTTTCAGTTAAACAAAAAGCAGCTAACGATGCTTCTTTTGTAAAAGGAGTTAAATATTTTTTCTATTGTTCATCACTTCCAAAAATCATTATTGGAGTAAATGCAAGAGAACTGGCCATTATCGTGGTATACATTCCAGCACAACCCCAAGCCAGTTCCTCACTAAGAATTACTGTATCCAAATGATTTAATCCTCCACCTCCATATTCCTCAGGAATTTCACAGCTTATAAGCCCCACTTCAAAGGCCTTTTTCATAATATCCCAGGGAAATTCTTCCCCTTTATCATATTTGGCCGCTTGGGGCCTCATTTCTTTTTCAGCAAACTCGTGTGCCATCTCCTGGAGCGCCTTTTGTTCCTCTGTCAAACTAAAATCGATCAATTTTTTCCTCCTTGCATTTAAATTAAACCGCTCTGATAGTAATAAATAAGGTTAGCCGCCGTCAAGAAAAATCTTCACCTGAACTAGTCCTATAAAATGTCGATATGTATGTTACTTAGATAATGGAGATTGGAAAATGGGAAAACCGTCAGATTTATCTAATCCCTAATCCGGCTATTTTCACATTTTGCTGCTTTTTCTATTCCCCGGCTTTAAAATAATCCTCTCTCTTGCCATATAATATACCGGATTTTCGATTCCAAAAATCTCCTTTGCCATATCCTGGGGCTTGATAGATTTATTATAAGTAAATTTCAAAATAAAAATAACTTTATTTTCTGCCTTATCGACTTTAATTTCCTTAATAAGTTCATTCCTATGGATTGCATTATAGTTCTTTATTTGTCTTTCCATTATTTCAAAATAATCAGTCCTATCATAGTTCTCCTTCTTCTGGATATTTATTTGCATTATGGTCTTAATTATGTCTTGGCTAATTTCCAGCGAATATTCCAAATATTCTATTTCATCATTAAGCGATGGTCTGTTTAATTCTATCTTCTCAAGATCTATGACTTTAAATCCCGAGGGAACAAAAGCATTCACATGCAAGACAAACTCATCCTCAGAAAATTCATATGCGGATCTGAACTCCAGTATTTCATTTTTTCCTGCCATACCTAAAGGAAGTGCTGGTGCAAAAACCAGAACCATTTTAGGATGAAATCCCTTGGTAAACTTTACCGGAACCAAAGCTCTGCGAAAGCTCCTTTTAATCACATTATTTACATCACCATGAGATAAATATCTGGCCTTTTCTTCTTTTGAATATTTCAGCCTGTATCGTATTTCTCTTTCAGATTTTTTTCCATAATATAATATTGATGGTTCATATGTTTGGATTTTTCTGTCAAAGCTTTTTTCTTTTAATAAACCGATCGAACATCCACCACATTCTATGCACTGGATTTTTTGGCATACAGGCGTATTTTTTTCATCCATAGCATTTTTTAGCTCTTTGGCCAAATGGCTTTTATTAATTCCAGCATCAATATGGTCCCATGGCAGGTCAACATCCAATTCTATTTTAGAAAGATAACAGCTGAAATCCAATCCTTCAGATTCAAAAGCCCGCTCCCAGGCCAAGATATCAAACTGCTCGTTCCAGCCGTCAAAGCGAGCTCCTTTTTTCCATGCCTTAATCAACACCTGTGTAAGCCTTCTATCCCCTCTAGAAAACACAGCTTCGAGAATAGCATTTTTTAAAGGATGCTCTTTAAACTTCACAAAAGAATATTTTTTCAATTCTGACTTTATGAATCGATGTTTAGTTAACAGGTCTTTTTCATTTTCCATCCCTAGCCATTGGAAAGAAGTATGCGATTTAGGGATAAAGGAAGCTACACTGAGGTTGATCTTAGGAGGCCTCTTCATTATTCTGTACCCAATCCTGATAATCTCCTTTACTGTGTTAACTATTCCATCTAAGTCTTCCTCTTTTTCTGTAGGTAGGCCAACCATAAAATAAAGCTTTATTTTTTCCCAGCCATGAGAGAATGCATTCTCAGCAGCTTTCCAAATATCACTGTCCTTCAGATGTTTATTTATGACTCGCCGCAGCCTTTCTGTACCGGCTTCTGGAACAATAGTAAATCCTGTTTTTCTGACTTTAAGGATGTTTTCCACTACTTCTGAAGTTAATTTCTCCGGTCTCAAAGATGAAAGAGAAAGAGAGATTTTATTTTCCTCCAGCTTTTCCATCAGACACTTCATAACTTCTTCAAGATATGGGTAATCCCCTATAGAGAGGGCAGACAGCGAAGCATCCTCATATCCGGTATTCCGGAGACTTTCTAAAACTTTTTTATAAACATTTCCAGGCTCCTTAACTCTGGCCGGGAAATAAAGTGTCCTTGCCTGACAAAAACGGCAATTCTGAGGGCATCCCCGCACTGCTTCAACCGCAACCCTTTCAAAAATTACTTTTATATTTGGAACTACTATTTTCTCTGGAAACGAATCTTTAGTTAAAGGGAAAAAACATCTCTTTTTTATTAGAGAGGGAGCATTTCCTTCCGGCTTCACAGCCTGCAGAAAAGAACCGGCAGGTCTGTAAGGCTTATATAATGAAGGAACATAAACCCCTTTGATCCTTGACAATTCATACAACAGCTGTCTCTTTTTTTTGATTTTACCCTTAAATTCTTCGAATATCTTAATGATCTCCAAAAAAGCTTCTTCACCATCTCCGATTAAAAACGCATCAAACAGATCTGCTAATGGCTCTGGGTTAAAAACAGCTGGGCCCCCAGCAATAACTAAAGGATATTTGAGGCACCTATCTGACGAAAGAAACGGTATCTTCCCTGTATCAAGGATAGTTAATATATTGGAATAATTCAGCTCATATAAAAGAGAGAACCCTATTATATCAAATGCACAAATAGGGATCTTATTTTCAAGAGAACATAAAGTCATTGTTCTCTTTCTTAATTCTTTTTCACAATCGATCCAGGGGGCAAATACCCGTTCCGCCAGGATAGAATCGTTAGCATTTAAAATGTGATACAGGATCTTTTGTCCAAGATAGGACATCCCCACCTCATAAAGGTCAGGAAAAGCAAGAGCTACCTTAGTCTTCACACTGCGTAGATCTTTCTTTATCTCGTTCCACTCTCCCCCAATATAACGTCCTGGCTTCTGGACATGTCTTAATACTTCATCCCATTTATCTATTGTATTATGCATATCGACATTTTTTTATGACTAATCCAGGTTAAAGAGTCATTCTGTTCCCTGGCTTCCTTAGCAATATGGCAGTAAGGCTTTTACTTAATCCCTAATCTTTAATCCATAATCCCGCTTTAACCTTTTTAAACTGGATTTTAATTTAAACATTCGCAAACCGCCTTATCTTTATATTCAAAACTAGAGACACAGCAATAAAATTCGTCAGCAAAGATGATCCTCCATAGCTCAATAAAGGTAATGGTATTCCTGCAACAGGAAAAAGCCCAATCGTCATCATAATATTTATCAAGAACTGGCCAATGATCATCATAAAAACCATAAAAACAATATATACTCCTACCCTATCACGGGAGTCTAATAAGGATTTAAATAATCTGAATAAAAATAAAAAATATATTAAAATCGCAAAAAAAACACCAGCAAATCCGAATTCTTCACCTATAACTGAAAAAACAAAATCTGTATGCCTTGCCGGTAGGAATCTTAGCTGGCTTTGAGTTCCCTTTTTATACCCCTTTCCGAACAATCCACCAGAACCAATAGCGATTTTCGACTGGAGGATATGGTTTCCGGAACCAAGTGGGTCTTCGTGCGGAAATACTAGAGTTAAAATCCTTTGCTTCTGATAATCTT
>JAUWTR010000181.1 GCA_030614645.1 Candidatus Aminicenantota bacterium | reverse complement strand
ATTTTTGCAGCCGTCATCTCCTGGATGAAAAGATCTTTATAGTCCCATCCTTTCAGATCGGCCATCAGATAGGGGAGCGGTTGTGTAAAGCGGGTCACTCCTGGATCAATCTGCGCTTTGTTACTTCTGCATCTCTTGCCCAGCAGGTTGCAGGATATAAGCTTTCCCAAAGCGGCATAAAACAGATAAATGCTTCTTCTTCCACAATCCTGGTTGACAAGATTTTCCTTAGATTACAGGAATCCGGAAAGCTGGAATACTTTGGCAATCTTACTCCTTCTTTAGGCGTGATAAATGCCGTTTACAGTGCTGTTTATTCTCTGCGCATGGTGGGAATTAAAAGTGAAGAGCTCAAACCTGAGACTTTTGTAAGCCTTAAGAAAGGGAATGAAGTACAATTGCTTTTAAGGGCATATGAGGGGGAGCTTAAAAAGAAAAAACTAATTGACCGGCCCGGACTTTTTTCTTTGGCAATAAAAAATATTAATAATAAAACTGAAGATAAAAACAAGTATTTTCTTTGTTTTAAGGACTTGCCGCTATCCCTGGTGGAAAAGACCTTTATTACAAAAATAGCAGGGGAGAGGCTTGTCTTGATACCTAAGGATATCTTTTACGGGGTAAGACGACCGCAGCGTCTATGGGAGAAGGGACAGAAAGAGATTGCCATACTTTCTTCTGAAGATCGCAAGGACGTATCCTCTGATCAGGAACGCATGCCCTGGCTTTTTGCTCCAATAGAAGCTCCTAAACCATTTAATGACAATACCATAGAGCTATTTCGGGCTGTGGGTAAGGTAAATGAATGCCGGGAGATAATGCGGAAGATAATCGCAGAAAAAATCGCCTTGGATGAAGTCGAAGTGATCTATCCTTCAGCAAGTACTTATTCTGATATATTCTTCTTGCTTGCTGCTAAAACTGACCTGCAGATTACTTTCGGCGAAGGAATAGGAGTCGGATTTACTACTCCCGGAAAGGTTTTCTCAGGACTTTTAGATTGGTTTGAAGGCGGATTTAAGGTATCTGACCTTTGTCGTATGATTGAAAGTGGAAACCTGAAGCTTTTTCATCCAGGTATAAAAGATATTCCTTCGCTTCAAAAAATAAGCGGTTATCTCAAAAAAGCAGGAATTGGCTGGGGAAAAGACAGGTATATCTCCTGCCTTAAAGACTTAATAAATAAAACAAAAAAAGACTTTCTCCAGGCACAGGAAAAAAAAGAAGAAAAGAAACTGCAGCGGCTTGAAACTGATCTAAAAAACCTCAAAAAAATAACCACTGTTCTTAAGAAGATGTTATCTCTTCTGCCCCGGTTTGAAGAAAAGGACAACAAAGAAACTGATTTTGAAGCACTCTGCTCCGGAGCTTCAAGCTTTTTAAAAGATTTTTGCGTAAACCGCAGCGAACTTGATGGTACAGCTTATGCATCGCTCACTTCCGCCCTGGATGAGACAGCTGCAATGCAGCCTCCTCCTCTTATAAGTGAAGAGGCTATAAAGAGACTGCGCAGCCTAGCTTCAGGGATCAAAGTTGGAGCTTCAAAACCTGAACCCGGTCACCTTCATCTCTCGAATTATAAAACAGGCGGTTATTCCGGCAGGGAAAACACCTTTATTATTGGGCTTGATCAGGGCAGTTTTCCGGGCTCAGGCCTGCAGCAGCCTCTGCTTTTAGATGATGAAAAAGAAAATATATCCAAAGCTTTACAGACTGCAAAAGAATCCCTGCTGGAAAACATCTATTCTATGGCAGCGATGATGGCTTCTCTCCGCGGCAGAGCCTCTCTAAGCTACTCAAGCTATGATTTACTGACAGAACGCTCTTCCTTTCCTTCCTCACTTCTCTTACAGGCTTACAGGCTGCTTAAAGGAGACTCATGTCTTGATAATTCAGCTCTGCTATCCTTTCTTGCAGAACCAGTAGGTTTTTTAACAAAGAACACAGATAGGGCCTTAGACGATATCGATTGGTGGCTTGCAAAAATTGGCGGAGGTAAACACTTCTTAAACGGGCTTGAAACTGTGCAGCATACTTTCCCATCTCTTGCTAGAGGCATATTTGCCCGTCAGAAAAGGAGAGGCGACCGCCTAAGCGAGTTTGAGGGCATCCTTAATTTTAAAGCCGGCAAGGACCATCCCATCATCTTTGAAAACATGCAGGTATCAGCTTCCCGCTTAGAAACAATTACTAATTGCCCCTTTAAATATTTCCTGCACTATGTACTCAAGGTCAGAATTGCTGATGAACTGGAATATGATCCGGGCCGGTGGCTGGAACCTTGGCAGAGAGGAGAGCTTATCCACGAGATATTCTGTGATTTTATGAGAGAACTTGTAAAAAGAGACGAGAAATTTTTAGAAGAGACTCATAGGCCTCTTATCCAAAAAATTGGAGAAAAAATTATCGTACGCTTTAAAGACGAGATCCCTCCTCCCTCAGAAGGGATTTTCAAAGCTGAAAAAAACGAAATTTTTCAGGCAATTGATGTTTTTGTAGCTGTTGAAAAAAAGCGTAAAGATGAAGTCGAGCCTTTAATGTTCGAAGTGTTTTTTGAAGGAGTCACCCCAGATAATTTTTCAGAATTTCCTTTAAAACTTCGCGGCAGAATCGACAGGATCGACAGGGTGGGAAAAGGCTTTTACCGGGTTATAGATTATAAGACCGGCAGATATACTAAGTTCCAAAATATTAAATGTTTTGGGGGCGGTAAGGTTCTACAACATGCTCTTTATGCTGTAGCAGCTGAAAAGTTACTCAAAGAGAAAGGTGTGGATAAAGCACCCAAGGTAGTAGAAAGCGGTTACTTTTTCCCCACCCCCAGGGGTGAAGGCAATGAAGTAATTTTTAAGGAGTTTAACCGTAAGGATTTTAAAGCAATTATAGATGAGATTGTAAAGTTAATGACTTCCGGCCGGTTTGTAGTAAATCCTGAAGCAAAATGTGATTTCTGTGATTATGCGGACATCTGCGGGCCGGAAGCCGTTAAAAGAGCAAAGGACAAAATGCCAGGCAATCCTGATGAATTCGCCCATCTTAATAAATTGAAAAATTATAAATGAGAAAAGCATGGATAAACTGAAATTTTCTGATGCTGATGCCAGGCGTAAAATTATAAGCGACCTGAACACTACTTTTCTGGTGGAAGCAGGCGCAGGTTCCGGTAAGACCAAAAGCCTGGTGGACCGGATGCTGTCCCTTTTAGCTGCTGGTGAGTGCCAGATACACAATATTGCAGCTGTTACTTTTACCCGCAAAGCTGCCGCTGAATTAAAGGGCCGTTTCCAAACAGAGCTGGAAAAAACTGTAGAAGTGGAGAAAAAATCAGAGAGCAGAGAGAGACTGGTCCAGGCCTTGCGTTTATTAGAGCAGAGTTTTATCGGTACTATCCATTCTTTCTGTGCCAAGCTCCTCAGGGAACGTCCTATAGAGATAGCTCTTGACCCTGATTTTGAAGAGATGGAGGAAATTGAAAACAGTATTTTCCGGGAGAAATGCTGGCATGCTTTCATTGATAAAGAAAAAGAGGAAGGAAGATTTTTGGAAAAGGAACTCGAAAATGTAGGGCTTTTCCCCAATGATCTTAAAAACTGTTTTGAAACGCTTTCTGATTATCCTGAGGTAAAATTCAAACCCGGAAATGATAAGCAACCCGATTATAAAAGCCTCCGGAAAGATTTGGAACTTTTTTTATTAAAGGCGCAGGATATAGTCCCAAAATATCGGCCTGAAAAAGGATATGATGGTTTACAAAGCACAATGTATAGCTGTTTTTTACGGCAGAAAAATCTCGGCTTTAAGGACTATAGAATTCTTATGGAAACCTATGAAATACTGGATAAAAATCCAGGTTTAATTCAAAACCGCTGGCCAACAGCTGAGCAAGGAAAAGAATTTAAAGAGATGTTCGAAGCATTTCAAGAGAGTACAGTTAGGGAAGCATTAAGAGAGTGGCGCGAATACCGCCACCTAAAAGTTTATTTATTTTTAAAACCTGCCCTTGAGTTTTTTGAGAAGAAAAGGCTGACCCATGCCAAGTTAAACTTCCAGGATCAGCTTCTTTTTACATCCCGGCTTTTGCGTGATAACCATAAGGTCAGGGAATATTTCAGCAGCAAATTCACCCACATTCTCGTGGATGAGTTTCAGGACACAGATCCTATTCAGGCAGAAATGCTTTTGTATCTAACGGGAGAAGATACAAAAGAGCTTGACTGGAAAAAGTTAAGGCCGCGGGCGGGCTCTCTTTTTCTGGTTGGAGACCCGAAACAGTCTATTTTCCGTTTCAGGCGGGCAGATATAGACATCTACAATCTGGTAAAAGAACAGATAATAAAAAGCGGCGGGGAGGTTCTTTTACTTAAGACCAATTTTCGTTCGCTGCATTCGCTGCGTGACTGGGTCAATCCGGTAATGCGCAGTGTGTTTGATGATAAAGATTCGAACAAGCAGTATCAGGCGGCTTATGCTCCTTTAGAGACTATAAGAGCAGGAGAGGGGACATTCAAGGGAATCTATAAGATAACCATCCCTAAACAAAAGAGAAATTTAGAAAAAACTATTGTAGACATTGATTCTGAAAGGATTGCAGAGTTTATATCTTGGGCGTGTAAGGATAATATTGAACTGGATCGTACCAAAGAGGAAATTAAAGAAGGACTTGTTGCAAAAGCGCAGCCGTCTGATTTTCTTATCCTGCTTAGATACAGGAAAAAAATGGATATTTACGCCCGGGCGCTTGAGAAGAAAGACATCCCTTTTGAAATAACAGGAGGGGATGCTTTTTCAAAAGCTGAGGATATTCGCGAGATTGTAAATT